>JANOCZ010000167.1:0-4582 GCA_031412455.1 Hyphomicrobium sp.
TGCCGCGGCGATAGAAGCGGCTTGGTCGCTCGATCCGGCGACGCTCGATGATCCGGCGTTGCGCGGACCGGTGGCTGGCGAGGCCGCGTCGATCGTCGCGAAGATGCCGCGCGTGCGGTTGGCGCTGCTCGACTACCAGCGAGAGTTTGCGCGCCAGCCGGGCGGCGCGGTGCTTGACGGGCGTGATATCGGGACCGTGATTTGTCCTGATGCCGACGTGAAGATTTACGTCACGGCGACGGTTGATGAGCGAGCGCGGCGGCGGCACTTAGAGCATCAGGCGCGCGGTGAGGACATCGCGTTTGAGACAGTGCTTTTTGATATTCTCGGCCGAGATGCGCGCGACGCGGGCCGTGATATCGCACCACTCGAAGTCGCAGAAGGTGCGACGACGATCGACTCGACAACGCTTAATGCGGACGGGGCCTTTGAGGCCGCGATCAAGCTGATCGAGCTTCGGCGGCAAACATAAAAAAAGTCGCCGGAGAGCCCTAAGGCTCCCGAGCAACCCAGTACCTTGCGGCACCTTACAAATGCTGTGGCATTCGTATGAGGAATAAACGCGGGTCGCGATTTCAGGTTCCGATTTTTTGTGAAGAGTCTTGAGTTGGCGCTTGGCGATTCTACTGCTTTAGCTATCGAGTGCCCCGCACGGGCTGGTGATGCCGAAGAAAAAAGAGCACGGCCAGAGGCAAAACCAACCATTGTAACAGCGGCGCCAGCCCAACTCGCAAAAGGGGCACGATCGGCATCAACTCGGAATACGACCAGCGACCGGCCCAATAAACGGCGTGCCATTCGAACACGATGGTAATGAGCACGCCGGTGGCGAGATAGGTGGCCAAAGCACCGTGGCTCGGCATCGCGAACCACCTCCAATCCTTTTGCCACCAAGCACCAGCTGTAAAACTTGCCAATGCAATCCCCACGTCGCCAAATGTGGCCTTGAGGCATACCAGCGTTGCCAGCCAGTGGCTGATCGTGGGCATTTTGGCAAAAAGCGGCGCCTGTAGAATTTCCCAGGCGAAGTGAAACAGGAACGTGAGGACGGCGAAGACGACAATCGCCTCTGGAATCGATGGACGGCCATTGCCTTCATCGCGCATCGCCGCCTCATCGGAAATCATTTCGAACGCAGATATTTGATCAGAGCTGCCACACCGAGAATCAGGACAAGAAGTGCCAGCAGCCAAAGAAGCGCCATGCCACCCATCATCCCTTCCATGCCGTCGTACATCATCGCTGTTTACTCGCTGCCGTAGACTAGGGGGATCCTGTCAAAAACGCAGAGCATCCACCAAACCGTTGCGATGTCGGATGCGAAGATATCAGAGTATAGCGCGATTGCGTCACCACTTTCCCTCGGCAAGCGGTGGCGGACCAATCAAGCGCGGAGGGCGGCGATGGCGGGCTCGTTCAGACGCTCGTCCCAATAAAGTTCGGCCAGCGCGTCAAGGATCGAGTCCGGAAGCGGGTCTGTCGGATCGACGCGGGGCAGCACTGATTGCAGAGGGTTGGACGACATTGGCTTGGCGCTCAGGCGGCTGGAGTGCATGGCTTAAACAGCGTGTTCGGCTGGCTCTTGTTGCGGTGCTGCGGTAGTTGCGCAGTGCAGCATAAACCGGTTTGTCGGGTGAAGGTTCCCCGGCGGAGGGTCGGCGCGCGGGAGCTGGGCTGCAGGGCGTCGCGTTGGGCTCGGAGGACGTCTCATTTGCGAGCGGAGATCAGCAGGGCTGGAGGCGCGGGCTTGCGTCAGTCCCGCGGGTTGGCTATATCACCGCAATCCTGCGTCATTGCGGGTGGATCTGGAGGAAGATCGGCTGGTTGGGACCTGCGAAACGCAGGCCCGAATTTGACCAGCAGGCCAAGATGGCCCACCGCGTATGGCGCTGACGTTTCCACATTTCCGGCCTTCGATGGTTTGCCTCAGCTTGCGTTTGCGGGCTGGCGTCGGCGTTGGTTCGATAGATCATAGATATTTCTGAACCTTGTTGTGGGTCTCTGCCTTCCCCGCAAGGAGACTTCCAAGTGGTCGCGCGGAGATGACGGTTCGGGGATAGCGATTTTTGGAATGTGGAAACTGAGACGAGAGACGACAACTTCAACCGCTCGGGCGGTATTGGATGCGCGGCATCCGACAAAGCGCGGGCCTCAACAGACGACCTAGGAGACTGAATGTCGACCGCACAAAGTGCCATTAGTAAAGACTACGCGCCCACTCATGATGAGTTTGCGGCGCTGCTTGGCGAGAGCCTTGCCAAGGACGACCTGTATGAAGGCAGTGTCGTCAAAGGCAAAATCGTCGGCATCGAAAAGGATATGGCCGTCATCGACGTCGGCTTGAAGATGGAAGGCCGCGTCGCGGTCAAAGAATTCGGCATGACTGGCGGCAAGTCGGACCTCAAGGTCGGCGACATGGTCGAAGTCTACCTGGAGCGCGTCGAGAATGCGCTCGGTGAAGCCGTGCTGTCACGCGACAAGGCGCGGCGCGAAGAAAGCTGGACGCGTCTTGAGCGATTGCACGAGAAGGGCGAGAAGGTTACGGGCGTCATCTTCAACAAGGTCAAGGGCGGCTTCACAGTCGATCTCGACGGCGCTGTCGCGTTCCTTCCAGGTTCGCAGGTCGACATTCGCCCAGTGCGCGATATCGGACCGCTGATGCATCAGCAGCAGCCATTCCAAATTCTGAAGATGGATCGCCGCCGCGGCAACATCGTCGTGTCGCGCCGGTCAGTTCTGGAAGAAAGCCGCGCTGAACAGCGGACGGAAATCGTCGCGCGGTTGGCCGAAAATCAAGTCATCGACGGCTTGGTCAAGAACATTACCGATTACGGTGCGTTTATCGATCTGGGCGGCATCGACGGCTTGCTGCACGTTACCGACATGGCGTGGCGCCGCGTCAATCATCCAAGCGAAATTCTCAACGTCGGCGACACGGTCAAGGTGCAGATCATCCGCATCAATCCGGAAACGCAGCGTATTTCGCTCGGTATGAAGCAGTTGCAGTCCGATCCGTGGTCGGCGATTGCCGAGAAGTATCCGGTTGGTGCGAAGATCAACGGCACGGTCACGAACATTGCCGATTACGGTGCGTTCGTCGAACTGGAGCCGGGCGTCGAAGGTTTGATCCACGTCTCGGAAATGAGCTGGACCAAGAAAAACACGCATCCAGGCAAGATCGTTTCGACGAGCCAGCAGGTCGAAGTGCAAGTTCTCGAAGTTGATCCGCAGAAGCGGCGCATTTCGCTTGGCCTCAAGCAGACGCAAGAAAATCCGTGGGATTCGTTCCTCACGCAGCATCCGAAGGGTTCTGTGGTCGAAGGGCCGATCCGCAACATCACCGAGTTCGGGCTGTTCATTGGTCTCGAGAACGGCGTCGATGGCATGGTGCATCTGTCCGATCTCGATTGGCAGAAAGCTGGCGACGAAGCGATCAAGGATTACAAGAAGGGCGACACCGTCAAAGCCCAGGTGCTCGAAGTCGATGGCTCGAAGGAGCGCATCTCACTTGGCATCAAGCAGCTGGCTGGCGATCCGGTCGATGCGTTGGCGAAGTTCAAGAAGGGCGACACTGTTACCTGCACCGTCACTGCGGTTCAGGACGGCGGCATCGAAGTCAAGGTTGCCGACACCGATCTGATGGCGTTCGTCAAGAAAGCCGACCTGTCACGCGAGCGGACCGAGCAGCGTCCGGAACGCTTTAACGTGGGTGACAAGGTCGATACGGCGGTGTTGTCGGTCGATAAGGCGGCGCGGCGTTTGTCGGTGTCGATCAAGGCGCTCGAAATCGCCGAAGAGAAGCAGGCCGTGGCGCAGTTTGGATCATCCGATTCGGGCGCGTCGCTGGGCGATATCTTCAAGGCCGCGATCAAGAAGCGCGAAAACACGGACGAAACGCCGGAGTAACGGGCGGGTCGTATTTAGGTCTGAATCAAAGCGCGGCGGGAGAAATCCTGCCGCGTTTTTTTGTCGGCACCTGGCGACTCCTCGTTCAGCCGGCCGCTGGATGTTGCTCGCGGCCCAATCCTTGCCTAACGTGATGTGCTAGAGTTGCAATTAACGTTCGCAGGCCAGCCGTTGTGCCAGGTTCAGGCATCGGTGTGACTGTGAGATTGCGAAAACGCCGTCCCGGACGCGGGCGGACCAGTGTGAAGAGGCCCCCATGTTAGAGACTGAAACCGTTTTGGATCGCCGCCGATTGCGCAGGTCGGTGTCCCTGTGGCGCGGCGCGGGTATCGCCGGGCTCGCCTTGGCTATCGGCGCGCTGGCGCTTGGCGGTGATCAAATGGCGGCGCTGTCGGGACAAAAACAGATCGCGCGCATCGCTATCGAGGGCACGATCTCTGAGGATCGCGAGCAGCTGAAAATGCTCAAGCAGATCGCCGATGCCGAGCACGTGGCGGGCGTGCTGCTTTACGTCAATAGCCCCGGCGGGACGACGACGGGGGGTGAAGCGCTCTATGAAGGATTGCGCGAGATTGCCAAGAAAAAGCCGGTGGTAGCGCAGTTTGGCACAGTCGCGGCATCGGCTGGGTACATCGTCGGGCTGGCGACCGACCACATCGTTTCGCGAGGTAACACA
>JANOCZ010000168.1:0-10908 GCA_031412455.1 Hyphomicrobium sp.
CCGTAGACTTTTTTGAAGAACGCGATGTTGCGGATCCGGCCTGGATCAAAATCCCGCGCGGGCGCCGCGAGCGTGGGTGGGTCAACGGGATATTGCTCGTGGAACATATCATCGATGTCGGGCGATGCGAGGCGCTCGGCGGTCGTTTTGGCGTTGTTGCCATCGTCGAGCGGCAGCGTTGCGCCGTCACTGAATATGACGCTATTGGCGGTCACATCGGTGACGATGCCCGGATAGCCTTTGAGCAAGCGGGCGGTTAGATCGGCGGGCGCGTCATCCGCCGTCGCCGCAGACGAGACCGGCCCTAGCGCCGTCAAAATGATGATTAATCGGCGCATCTGGCTGTCCCGTCGCTTTCTCCACGGTGATTAACGCTGGGCCGCATATGCTGCCATCCGGGCTTTACGTCCGCCAACCGTCTGCTAAGCTCGCGGCAACTTTGGTCCAGACAACGGCTTGAAGAGCACGGTCGGCTTTCAATTGGAAGGCTCGCCGTCAAACCAGGCCCTGGAGAACGCCGTGACTTCCGAGAGTCTACGCCCGGGCGCAACCAGCGCGACGGCGGGAATTTCCCCGCACAACAACAAAGACGCTATTGGTGCTCCTGCGCCTCAGCAGAATGCTGTCGCCTCTGCAGCACAGCCGGAGATCGATGGCCCGATCTATGGCGCGCTTGATCTTGGGACCAACAATTGCCGATTGCTGCTCGCGCGCCCGTCGCGCCGCGGCTTTCGCGTCATCGACGCGTTCTCACGCATCATCCGGCTCGGCGAAGGCATCGGGCAAAGCGGCGCGCTGTCCGAACTGGCGATGAGCCGCACCCTCGATGCTTTGAAAGTTTGCGCCGGCAAGATGCAACGGCACGGCGTCGCCCGCTCACGCATGGTTGCGACGCAGGCCTGCCGGGTTGCCGGTAACGGGCCGGCGTTCATCGCGCGGGTGCGCGAGTCCGTCGGCCTCGATCTGGAAATTCTGACGCCTGAGACGGAGGCGAAACTTGCCGTATCAGGGTGTGCTTCGCTCGTTGATCCGGCAGCCGACTACGTGCTCGTGTTCGACATTGGTGGCGGCTCGTCGGAGATCATCTGGCTCGACCTCACGCGGCCTGGTGCACGGCGCGGCGGCATGCACGGGCGGGTCGATGTCGATGCGGCGATTATCGCGTGGACCTCGCTGCCGGTCGGCGTCGTCACGCTGGCTGAGCGGTTCGACGGCCGTAACGTCACGAATGAAAGCTTCGAGGCGATGATCGGCGCGGTGCAGAACCTGCTCGAGCCGTTTGAAAACAAACACCGGTTCCGCGAGCGTCTCGAAGGCCATCCTATACATCTGCTCGGCACATCGGGTACCGTGACGACGATCGCTGGGATCATGCTCGGGCTGCCGCGGTACGATCGCAATCAGGTCGATGGTATTTGGTTGCGGACGGACGACGTCGAGCGGATCACCGCGCACCTGCTGGCGCAAAGTTATGAGCAGCGCATCCTTGAGCCGTGCATCGGGCGGGAGCGCGCCGATCTGGTGCTCGCCGGGTGTGCGATCCTCGAGGCGATTTTGCGGTTCTGGCCAGCGGAGCGGTTACGTGTTGCCGATCGCGGGCTCAGGGAAGGCATTCTGACGACGCTGATGATGGAAGATGGCGTGTGGCGCGCGGGGCGGCGCCGGCGACGCGGTGGCGGCTGGCTTCCGGGAGCAGGCGGGACATGACCAAAAAGATTTCTGGCGGGGGCACTAAAACTCCGCGAGGCGGCGGCACCGGGCGCGGATCGAGTTTGTCGGGCGGGCAGCGGCTCTTGCGCGTCAACGTCAAGACAGGTCACCGGCGTTCGACGTCGTCGGCACGCTGGCTCGAGCGGCAGCTGAACGATCCTTACGTCGCCGCCTCGAAGCGGGATGGGATGCGTTCGCGCGCGGCCTACAAGCTTAAAGAGATCGACGCGCGCTATCATCTGCTCAAGGCTGGGCAGCGGGTCGTCGATCTGGGCGCTGCGCCTGGCGGGTGGTCGCAGATCGCGGCCGACGGCGTGCGCGCGCTCGACGGCCGGGGGCAAGTCATCGCGATCGACTATCTCGGTGTCGATGCGATCCCAGGCGTCGAGATCCTTGAACTCGATTTCACCGACGCCACAGCCGAGCCGCTCATCAAATCGAAACTGCGCGACGGTCGGGCGGATGTCGTGCTGTCCGACATGGCAGCGCCGACGGTCGGGCATACCAACACAGATCATCTGCGCATCATGGGGCTAGCGGAACAGGCGGCGGCGTTCGCGGTCGATGTGCTGGCGCCGGGCGGGGCTTTTTTATGTAAGGTATTTCAGGGCGGCACAGAGCGCGATCTGCTGACCATGCTCAAGCAAAACTTTGCTGTCGTGCGCCACGTCAAGCCGCCCGCCAGCCGCGCGGATTCGGCTGAACTGTACGTGTTAGCCACCGGGTTCAGAGGCTCGCCGGGCTAAATTGGTTGCAAACGTTCTCGTCGCGTAGCGAATCACGGTGAGGCCGGTGTGATAAGCTTTTGGCGGCGCTCGACCATTCAGCTGATTGACGCCATATTCGAACGCTAGGCTTCGCGCGTGCCAATTGGCGCAACCAGGTTGGGGATTAGCGCGTAGCCTTATGCTTCATCAGAGCAACATCAAAGCGTTTGGATGGCGTCAAGCTTTCGTCGTCGTAACCACGATGCTGATGCTCTTTATGGGCGACCAGGCGTTGGCTCGCGATACCGCTGCGCGTATTCGCGACATTCAGGTGACGGGCTCTGAGCGCATCTCGCGTGAGACGATCATTTCGCAGATCGAGCTGAAACGCGGTGCGAGCTTTGATGCGGCAAAAGCCGATCGATCTATTCGCGCGCTGTTTGCGACCGAGCAGTATAAAGACGTGCGCATTACGCAGCGCGACGGCGTGGTCAGTGTCGCGGTTGTGGAAAATGCGACCGTTGCGACGATCACTTATTCGGGCAACAGCGAGGTCAAATCCGACAAGTTCAAGGATGTCGTCAAGCTCAAAGAGGGCGGCGTTTACAGCGAAGCCAAGGCGCACGCTGATGCGCTTGCCCTGCGCGAGTTCTACCGCCGCGAAGGACGCCTCAGTTCGGTGATCGAGGCGAAGACTGAAATTAAAGCCGGAAACAAAGCCGATGTCCGGTTCGACATCTCTGAGGGGAAGGTCGATAAGGTCACGGCGATTTCGTTTGAGGGCAACGCTGCGTTCACAGCTGGCGAACTCGAAGGCGTGATCCGGACCGTGCGGTCGAGCTGGCTCGACATCTTCAAGTCGGATTCGATTTACGTCGCCGACCGGCTCGAACTCGACCGCGATCTATTGCGCCGCCATTATCTGACGCACGGGTTCGCGGAGGCGGTCATTAAGTCGGCTGACGGCACGCTTGACGACGACGGCCGGGGCTACAGCGTGCGCTTCATCATTGATGAGGGCGAGCGTTTTGCCATTGGTGACGTGACCTTTGATGCTGCAATCGAAGGCGTCGATGTCACCGCGTTCGAGCCGTTGTTGCAGGTTCGCTCAGGCGATGTTTACAACGCGGCGAAAATTGACAAGTCGGTCGAAGCAGTCGCGCTCGCGCTTTATGAAGGCCCACACAAATATGCGCGCGTTGCGGCAAAGCTCAAACGCGATGCAGCCAACAAACGCATGGGCGTCGTCTTCAAAATAGAAGATGGGCCGCACATCACAGTTGAGCGCATCGAAGTTGCCGGCAATACCAAGACGCATCTTGATGTCATTTTGCGCGAAATGAAGCTGCGCGAGGGCGAGGCGTTCAACGTGTTGATGCTCGAGCGCGACAAGGCGCGCATCAAGGCGCTTGGATATTTCAAGACCGTCGAGGTCAAGGCCAAGGCCGGGACGGGATCCGAAGACGTTCTCATCGTCGTCGCGGTCGAGGAAATCGACACGCTCGTCTTGTCGTTTGGCGGCGGCTATTCGACGACCGATGGGGTGATTGGCGACGTCGCCATTGAGGATCGCAACATTTTCGGCACCGGGCGGCACGTCAAGCTGAAGCTGTCTGGCAGTCTCGTCAAACTGCAGGCTGAGGCGAGCTTTACGGAGCCGCATCTACTCGGCACCAATGTCGCTGGCGGATTCGATTTATTCTATCGCGATTACGATGCGTCGCGGCAATCGTCCTACAAGAGCCAGAAAATCGGCGGCGCTCTGCGTGCCGGTTACGCGCTGTCGGAGAACGTCACGGGGTCGGTCAACTACACGTTCGCGCAGAATAAACTCTACGACGTTGGAGCGACCGCGTCGGCGGCGATCAAAGAAGCAACTGGCGGGGGCTCTTCGAATACCTATTACACATCGTCCGTCGGTTATGGGCTCGCTTATGACACGCGCGACAATCGAAAATTGCCAACGAGCGGCTCATCGTTCGTGCTCGCCCAGGATTTTGCAGGTCCTGGCGGCGACGTGCGCTACATCAAATCGACGATTGACGCGCGCACCTATTACAAAGCGGCGGAGAACATCACGCTGGTTGGGCGCGCGACCGCAGGCAGTATCACGGGCTGGGGCGGGCAGGACGTGCGTTTGCTCGATATGTATTATCTCGGCAACGAAACGGTACGCGGGTTCGCGACCGCCGGGATCGGGCCGCGCGATACGTTCAGCACCAACCGGGACGCTTTGGGCGGCACAAATTATATTTCGACGACGGCCGAGGCGCGTTTCGGATTGCCGCTCATTCCCGACGAGATCGGTCTGCGCGGTGCCATATTCGCGGATGCCGGATCGTTGTTCGGCACGTCGGCTGCGGCGGCGAAATTGCCGGGGATCGCCGGGGCCAATGCGGCGTTGCGCGCCTCTGTCGGCGCTGGGCTCATCTGGGATTCGCCGATCGGGCCATTGCGCGCCGACTACGCGTTTCCGCTGGCCAAGCAGCCGTTCGACAAGGTGCAGCCGTGGAGCCTCGGCATGTCCGGGTTCTGAGCTGGCCATCACGTTCGTTATTCCCGCGGTAGCGAAGATCCGTTTGCGCTTCGCCTAAGAGTTTCAGCCATTATCGTTACTCACTTATCCCCCTGCTTAACGTTGCCGCCAAACATTCCCCGCGCGCATCTATCGCGAAATGAAAACGGCGCGCATACTCCCATGCATCGGCTCTGAAAGAGCAGCATCTGGGGCGCTGGATGATGTGTGAGCAGAGACTTCGACGGCACCGCTTCGACGCAAAGTCGCGTGCCTAGGAACAACCGCCGTCCGCGAAGGGGTGAGATGCCCTTCGTGAGGAGCAGCCCTCTGGTGAAAGTGGCGCGCGGGGACGTTTGACAACCGAAGTTACGGACCGGCTCCGAGGACGCATTTTTACTTCACGACCCAAACGCGGCCTCGCGGCCGGTCCGTCTTTATTGCATTTGCAAACGGCGACTCCCGTAACCGGGAGCCGGCCGCCGTTTGCGGTCGCGTTTGCGGTTGCGCTAGCGTTGCGATGCGAGTTCGATGAGGTCTGAAAGGGAGAAATCTCGATGCAGGCTGCCGTTGTGCGCAACACGTCCGGCAAGCGACGCGGCGCTGCGGCATGCGCGTTCGAGGCCATCCCGGGAACGTTCGGAGTCCAGCATGGCCGCAACGCGGTATAGGTCCTCGGCCTGGACGCGCGTTGCAGCAGGTCCCGGTGTGATCGCCGCGTCGCAGTTGGATTGCGCCCAGGCCATCGCGGCGACCGGTAATTGCGGTCCCTCGCGCGACGTGCGCTCGGCATTGCGCGACCAGATGCCAGCGACGCCAGCCGTCAAGCAAATCAAGGCGATGTTGGTTGCGAGCGACGGCATAAGGCACCTGAGCCGAAACTGACGGGGTGCGTGTACGTGTTACAGTTGCCCCTTGGCGTTTGATCGCTGGCTTGCGCGACAGGGCTATGACATCGTCCAAAACACATTGGGTGCAGGTCGAAAATCCCGTGTTTTCGCGCTTTTGACGCGCCTCGACGCCCTTCCAACCTCGGTGCGCAGATGATATAGACCGCGCGACAGTGTTCGCCCCGGGGGCACGAACGTGTCGCCTCCCCCAATGACTGGAGAAACGCATGGCTTCGAGCCCGTCTGTGCTCGATTCGGGTATGGCTCTCACCTTCGATGATGTGCTGCTCGTGCCCGGTCCCACGGACGTGATGCCGGGGCAGGTCGAAGTTGCGACCCAACTCACGAAGTCGATCCGTCTCAATATCCCGCTGATTTCATCAGCCATGGACACCGTGACGGAAGCGCGGCTCGCGATCGCCATGGCGCAAGAGGGCGGGATCGGCGTGATCCATCGCAATCTCGCGATCGAGGAACAGGCGCGCCAGGTCGGGCTCGTCAAACGCTACGAAAGCGGGATCGTTCTCAATCCGGTGACGATTGCGCCGTCGAAGACGCTGCGCGATGCGCTGACGTTGATGGCCGACCACGGCATCACGGGTGTGCCGGTCGTTGATGCGCCGACCCACGCTGCGAATGGGGCAGCCGGCAAAGGCAAGCTCGTCGGCATTCTGACCAACCGCGATGTGCGCTTTGCGACGCATTTCGATCAGCCCGTGTCGCAATTGATGACCAAGGACAAGCTGATCACAGTCAAGCGATCGGTGTCGCAGGATGAAGCCAAGAAACTGCTGCACCAGAACCGCATCGAAAAGCTGATCGTCGTCGATGATGATTACAATTGCATTGGTCTGATCACAGTCAAGGATATCGAGAAGGCTGCCAAGCATCCCAACGCGTCGAAGGACGAGCAGGGGCGTTTGCGCGTCGCGGCTGCAACGACGGTTGGCGAAGATGGCTTCGAGCGCACCGAACGTCTCATGGACGCGGGCTGCGATGTGATCGTCGTCGACACTGCGCACGGCCACTCATCGAAGGTGATCGAAGCCGTAGCGCGGATCAAAAAGATTTCTAATCTCGTGCAGGTGATCGCCGGCAACGTCGCAACCGCGGATGCAACCAAAGCCCTGATCGACGCTGGCGCTGACTGCATCAAGGTTGGGATTGGTCCCGGCTCGATCTGCACGACGCGCATTGTCGCTGGCGTAGGCGTGCCGCAACTGACGGCGGTCATGGATTGCGCGCGTGAGGCGGCGCGGTTCGGCGTGCCGATTATCGCCGACGGCGGCATCCGTTATTCGGGCGACATATCGAAGGCCATTGCTGCTGGAGCCTCGTGCGTGATGGTCGGCTCGCTGCTGGCTGGCACCGACGAAGCGCCGGGCGAGACTTACCTCTACCAAGGGCGGACCTACAAGTCGTATCGCGGCATGGGCTCGGTTGGAGCGATGGCGCGCGGCTCGGCCGACCGCTATTTCCAAGCCGAAGTGCGCGACACTTTGAAACTCGTGCCCGAAGGCATCGAGGGACAAGTTCCCTACAAGGGACCAATGGAAGCTGTCGTCCATCAACTCGTCGGCGGGCTTCGAGCGGGTATGGGATATCTCGGCGCGCGCTCGATTGGCGAATTCCAGAAGCGTGCCAAGTTCGTGCGCATCTCTCCGGCTGGAATTCGCGAAAGCCACGCACATGGCGTTTTGATCACGCGCGAAAGTCCAAATTATCCAGGCGGCGGAAGCTGAGCGCACATATAGGAACAGCCAATGACAAACATTTTATATCCGGTCTTCGCCCTCGTCCTGCTGACGTTCGTGATGGTTGTGTGGATGGCCAAGGAGCGCTTCGCCGCGATAAACGCGCGTAGCGTGGTCGATAATGGGCCCGGTGTGCGACCGACGTTTACGGGCCGTTCGGGACAAGTTTCCAACGCCTATCACAACCTCGTCGAACTCCCCGTGCTGTTCTACGCGGTCGTTGCGTTTGCGATGGCGACCAACGCTGACGACGGCTTGATGATCATTCTGGCGTGGATCTACGTCGCATTTCGGGCCGCTCAGGCACTGATCCATGCGACGTACAATAAAATCATCCATCGCTTCTCGGCATTCCTCGGCAGCGTTATCGTGCTCGCCGTCATGTGGATCAAATTGTTTCTGCATGTCGCAACGGCGTCGATCTGAGTCATGAGGCCTGGAGCACGCATCGCCGCAGCGGTCGAGATCCTCGACGATATCCTGGCGCGGCATCAACCGGTTTCGCTCGCGTTGCAGAGCTGGGGCAAGGGCCATCGGTTTGCTGGCTCGGGCGATCGCAACGCCATCGGCCACATGGTCTACGATGCGTTGCGCCACAAAGCGTCGTCGTCGTTCATCATGGGATCGGACGCGCCACGCGCGCTTGTCGCTGGCGCATTGCGCAACCGGGGTGTCGGCGCGGACGAGATCGCCGCGATGTGCACGGGGCAGGATCACGCGCCCGAGCCGTTTTCACCGGACGAACTCCAGCGGCTTGAAGCAGTTAATCTAGATGCTGCGCCAGATTATGTGCGGGGCGATTATCCCGAGTGGCTGCAGCCGTCGTTTGAGCGCGCATTTGGAGCGCGTGCGGCTGAGGAGGGGCAAGCGCTGTCGCGCCGTGCGCCGGCCGACCTCCGCGTCAACACGCTTAAAGCGACACGCGAAAAGGTTCTGAAGGCGCTCGCCGACTTCGGGGCTATCGCGACGGATTATTCGCCGATCGGAGTTCGTGTACCAGCGCCGGTCGGTGATGCCCGAACGCCCAATCTCGAAGCCGAAGCCGCGTTGCAAGCGGGCTGGTGCGAAATACAAGACGAGGGCAGCCAAATCGCGGCCGCGCTGACGGGGGCTGGTCCGCGGATGCAGGTCCTCGATCTCTGCGCGGGGGCTGGCGGCAAGACGTTGGCGCTTGGTGCCGCAATGCAGAATACCGGGCAGCTCTACGCTTACGATGACGACCGGCATCGCCTGAAGCCGATTTTCGCGCGGGTGAAGCGCGCTGGCGTGCGCAACGTGCAAATCTTGCGCGGCGGAGACGAGACGGCGCTCGATGCGCTCGCGGGTAAGTTTGATGTCGTGCTGGCGGATGCGCCGTGCACGGGGTCTGGTACGTGGCGGCGGCGGCCGGATGCTAAGTGGCGGCTTCGGCCGCACGCGCTCGAGGAGCGGATCAAAGACCAGCGCCTCGTGTTGAAGCGCGCTGTACAAATGGTCCGCCCTGGCGGGCGGCTCGTTTATGTGACGTGCTCCATATTGCCGGAAGAAAACGGGGATCAAATCGCAGCGTTGCTCGCCGATAATCCGGCGTTTCGGGCGATGCCGATTGCGGATGCGTGGCGGGCGGCGTTACCCGGCGATCCCCCGGTTTCGGCTGACGGGCGCAGCGATCACCTCGTGCTCACGCCGGCGCAGCACGGGACCGACGGCTTTTTCATCGCCATTCTGGAGCGCGCTGCGTAAGGTCGAGACCTGCAACTGAGATCGGGATATTCCGCGCCATGAACAAATATGTGTCGCTCGTTGCGTTCCTTGTGCTGGTCGCGGCCGCCGCCTTGACCGGCATGCAATTTCAGCCGGGCGATTGGTACGTCGCGTTGAACAAGCCGTCGTGGACGCCGCCCAACTGGGTGTTCCCGGTCGTGTGGACAATCCTTTATATCATGATCGCCATCGCGGGGTGGCTCGCATGGCGCGCTGAAGGCTTGGGGAAAGCGGTCGTCATTTGGGGTGCCGGATTGGCGCTTAACGCGTTGTGGTCGTACCTGATGTTCGGCCGGCACGAGATCGGTTTGGCACTGATCGATATCGCGGCGCTGTGGTTAGCCATTGCCGGGTTCATTGGCGCGACGTGGACAATCGAGCGCCGTGCTGCCTACTTATTTTTGCCATACCTGGCCTGGGTTTCGCTCGCTACGGCGCTCAATTTTGCGATATGGCAAACGAATTGACGTGTTGCGATTGACTCGTCCGTTGCCGTCCTGTTCAACGCCTTCGGGATCGGTAAAGCTATTGGTTGGGCGGGACAGGGGTATGGTCTATCTGCCGTTCGTCGATGGTCTGCGTGCCATCGCGATTATTGCGGTCGTTGTTTATCACGCGCTGCCCTGGGCCTTGCCGGGCGGGTTCGCGGGCGTCGATGTGTTCTTCGTGATATCGGGATTTCTGATCACGCGTTTCATCGTCGCGGAAATGACGGACGGCACGTTCTCGTTGACGCGATTTTTTGTGCGCAGGGCACGGCGCCTGCTCCCCGCCGCGATCGCATGTTTCCTGATTGTCTCGGTGCTGGCTGGGTTTGTCCTGTTGCCAGATGCCTATTGGTATTTCGGCCGCAGCCTCCTCTCGAGCGTGCTGATGTACGCCAACATTTTTTTCTACAACACCGGCGGATATTTCACGGCTCCGGCGCTTGAGAAGCCACTGCTGCACACGTGGTCGCTGGCGGTCGAAGATCAATTTTATCTGACGTGGCCACTCATTCTGTTGGCGATGATCCCGCGATGGCCGCGGGCGTACTGCATTGTTGCGTGTTGCATCATGCTGTTCGCGTCATTGGCCTTTGCCGAGTTCAAGATCATTAACGATCCGGAGTACGCATTTTTCTTGTTGCCCACGCGGGCGTGGGAATTGCTGATAGGCGCTGCCCTCGCACTCGCAGCACCTGGGCTCGTATTTTCGCGCTGGACCGCGCAAGCACTTGCGGCACTCGGTGCCGTCGCAGTTCTGGCGAGTTTCGCGTTGCTTACGCCCGCGTCCCACTTTCCAGGGCTGGGAGCGCTTGCTGCGTGCCTTGGCACCGCGGCGATCATCGCGGGAGGTCTAAGTTCACCGGAGAATTTCGTTGCGCGTGCGCTGTCCGTGAGGGCCGTCGTGTTCGTCGGTTTGATTTCCTACTCGCTCTATTTATGGCATTGGCCATTGATTGCGCTCACAAGTTATAGTTTTGAGCGGCCGCTGACGGCTCTTGAGGCGGCGGCGGTCGTGGCGGTAAGCTTCGTGCTGGCGGTGGTGTCGTGGCGTTTCGTCGAGATGCCATTCCGCAAAACTCATTCCGCACATCCTCAATCCGC
>JANOCZ010000169.1:0-13792 GCA_031412455.1 Hyphomicrobium sp.
CGGCAAAATCATAAACGGCAAATAGGAATAAACGATGCCGATGTAGACGGCATAATTGGTGTTGTAGATCTGCAAATTTTCCGTGATCAGCCCGAGACTTCGGAGGAATTGGTTCAGCAGCCCTTCCGGCTTCAATATGCCGATCCAAGCGTAGACGCGGATCAGGAACGAAGTCCAGAACGGCAGGATGATCAACATCATTAGGGTCGGTTGCCATTGTTTCGGCGCGCGGGCCATACCGTAGGCAATGGGGTAGGCGACGAGCAATGCTATAAACGTTGCGATGGCGGCGATTGAGATGCTCGACCAATAAGCGTTGCGGTAGAGTGAGTCCGAGAAGATCAGCCGGTAATTCTCGAAGTCGAGATTCGAGAAGAAATTCTGCAACCCAGATAACCCGTCCGAAAGACTGAGGGCCGGCGTGTAAGGGGGAATTGCTATTGCGGCATCTGATAATGAAATCTTGAAAACGATCAGGAACGGAACGAGGAAAAACAGCAGCAACCAAATGTAGGGAGCAGCGATCACATACCAGCGGCGCATTCGTTACTCCACCCGTGGCTGATTCAGCTCGTCAACACGATACCAGCGTCGGCCGGCCATTCGAGCCAAACGTCGCTTTCCCAATTGATCGTTTGCTCGACGGTTTGGGCGGCGTTAGCGCGAAGCGCCGTTACCCGTACGCCCGGCGCGACGTTGACATGGTAGTGCGTGATAGCGCCGAGGTAGCCAATGTCGTCCACGCGCCCAGAAATCGCATTGACGGCATCGGGCGGGCGTTCGAGCGATATGCGCATTTTCTCTGGTCGCAGTGCGAGCCAGACTTGTTGACCTTCCGCGAGTTCATCGCGTGCTCCGGCTTTAAAGCTAGCGTTGCCGTGCGCCCATCTGATCTCTGCGTAGCCATCGGCAAGGCTTGTAACTTTGCCTTCAAGGATATTCACGTCACCGATAAAGCTTGCGCAATATCGTGATTGTGGTGCTTCGTAGATGTCACCCGGCGTTGCTACCTGCACGAATTTGCCGCGATCCATGACGGCGATGCGGCTTGATACCGTCATCGCTTCCTCCTGGTCGTGCGTCACGATGATGAATGTTGTGCCAGTGCTTTCCTGGATGCGCATCAGCTCGAATTGGGCTTGCTGGCGGAGGCGCTTGTCGAGCGCGCCCAGTGGCTCGTCGAGTAGCATGATGCGCGGCTTCTTGGCGATGGCGCGAGCAAGAGCGACGCGCTGCTGTTGACCGCCGGACAACTGGCTCGGTTTGCGATTGGCGAATTCACTGAGTTCGACCATCGCCATGGCCTCGCCGACGCGAGCGTCGATGTCGACTTTGGACATGCCCTCCTGGCGCAGGCCGAAGCCGATGTTGCGTTCGACCGTCATGTGGGGGAAGAGGGCGTAGGATTGAAACATCATATTGACCGCCTCGCGCTCGTATGGAGCGAGGTCGGTGATATCTTTTCCTTCGACCAGAATACGGCCCTCGGTCGGAGTTTCGAAGCCCGCGAGCATGCGCAGGAGGGTCGTCTTCCCGCAGCCCGACGGGCCGAGCAGCGCGAAAAATTCGCGTTCGTAGATGTCGAGCGTGCAATTATCTACCGCAACGAAATTGCCAAAGCGTTTGGTGACGTTTTCAAAGCGCACAATCGGCTTTGTGTTAGGGTCCTTCCACGGCGCAAAACCCGATTGCGGCGCCGGCGTTCGAGGCCCCGCTTTCGCAGTGACGCGTTTTGCTGAAAGCTCGGCGGTCGCTCCGGACATGCGGCGGTCCTCATTCATTAGCCGCGACGACTGCGGATCGCCGCGGCCCAATCAGTTCACTTGCCGGTGATGACCTTGGTCCAGGCGCGCGTCACAATGCGTTGCGTCTTGGCGTCGTATGCAGTTTTCACGAACAGCCGCTTCATCGTGTCTTCGCTTGGGTAAACCGACGGATTGGTCTTTATCGCTTCATCGAGCAATTTCTGTGAGGCGAGGTTGCCGTTGGCGTACTGCACGAAGTTCGAAGATTTGGCGATGACGTCGGGTTTCATCATGTAATTGATGAAAGTGTAAGCTTCCTCAACGTTTTTGCCGTCGGCTGGCATTGCCATCTGATCAAACCACATTTGCGCGCCTTCCTTGGGAAGAAGGAGCGCGATCGTTTGACCGTTCTTGGCTTCTTCGGCGCGCTGGCGTGCTTGCAAGATGTCGCCGGAGTAGCCGATTGCGAGACAAATATCGCCATTAGCCAAAGCGTTGATGTATTCCGACGAATGGAATTTCTGCACGCTGGTGCGGACGCCCGCAATCAGGTCGGCGGCTTTTTGAAGGTCTTCCGGCTTTTTGGTGTTGGGATCAATCTTCAAATAGTTGAGCGCTGCAGGCAGCACGTCTTCGGCTGAATCCAGAACGTGAATTCCGCAATCCTTGAGCTTTGCTGCGACGTCAGGCTTGAAAACCAGATCCCACGAGTCGAGCGGGATGTCGCCGACGCGCTGCTTGACCTTCTCGACATTGTAGCCAATGCCGGTCGTTCCCCACATGTAGTTCACTGAGTACGTATTGCCTGGGTCGTAAATGGCGACGCGTTCAGAGATGTCCGGCCACATGTTGGAAATATTCGGAAGCTTGCTCTTGTCGAGTTTGCGAAACACGCCGGCCGCGATCTGGCGCGAGAGGAATGAGCCCGAGGGTACGACGACATCGTAGCCACTGCCTCCGGCTAGCAATTTCGTTTCCAATAACTCGTTGCTGTCGAAGACATCGTAAACCACTTTGATGCCGGTCTCTTTGGTGAAGTCCGCGAGAATGGTTTCATCAATGTAGTCGGACCAATTGTAGACCCGGACTTCGCGGTCTTTGGCCAGCGCGGCTCCGAACGTGAGTGGCAGAAGTGTCAGGAGTGTCAAACAAAGGCGGCGGGCGCTTGGCATTCCAAACATCGTGAATTCTCCATGTCATGCCCGCATTTACCGGGTGCTGCGGCCCGTGCCGCTGCCCGATCGGCTAATGGAGCCGATTGCAAGAGTTTCGAAAACGGGGTCATTGTGGTCATAAAAATGGCGAGGTACAAGGATATTACTCGGCGGGCGGAAAGATAGTGTTGTGCGTTAACCCAACGCCTTGCCAACGAACTTCTCGACGCCAAAGCCAATCAAAACTCAGGTGCTGTGATGACTATCGATACCGGGGAAGCGTCTCCGGCCGCTACTGTTTACACGGTCGGCGCTGAGCCGGACACTTTAAAGGGCTGGCTGCGCCAACACCGGATCGAGGAGATCGATTGTGCGGTGCCTGATATCGCGGGCGTCGCGCGGGGCAAAACAATGCCGGTCGAAAAGTTCAACAAGCTCGAACCCGTGCATCTGCCAATATCGATTTTTCATCAGACGATCACCGGCGACTACGTTGGTTTCGAAGAGGACGGCCAGGCGCTTTATGCCGAAAGCGATTTAATGATGGTGCCGGATCTGACGACGATCCGGCCGGCGCCTTGGGCGTCGAGTCCTACGGCGCAAGTCATTCATGACGCGACGCTGCAAAACGGGGCTCCGGTCGAGATTGCGCCGCGCAACGTTTTGAAGCGGGTTCTTGCACTTTACGCTCAAGAGGGGTGGTCACCTATCGTTGCACCCGAGCTCGAGTTTTATCTGACAAAAACCAACTCAGACCCGGATTACCCCCTCGAGCCGCCAATCGGCCGGTCGGGTCGTCCAGGTGCGGGGCGGCAGGCTTACAGTCTGGGCGCAGTGGATGAGTATGATCGCATCGTCGACGACATCTATGAGTTTGCCGAACTGCAGTATCTCAAGATCGATACAATCATTCAAGAAGGCGGCGCGGCACAGCTCGAGATCAATCTTTATCACGGAAATCCTGTTGATCTCGCCGATCAAGTTTTCCTGTTCAAGCGCACGATCCGCGAGGCCGCGTTCAAGCACAATGTCTACGCGACGTTCATGGCGAAACCGCTGGCGAATGAGCCGGGCAGCGCGATGCACATTCACCAGAGCGTGGTTGACTCCAAGACCGGCGACAACATTTTTACGCTGGCCAATGGTGAGCCGTCGAAGTTGTTCTACAATTTCCTCGCGGGGCAGCAGGCCTATCTTCCATCGGCGATGTGCCTGTTTGCGCCATACGTGAATTCGTATCGCCGGTTGGTGCCCAACGGCGCGGCGCCAATCAACGTTGAATGGGGTCACGACAACCGGTCGGCCGGATTGCGGGTGCCGATCTCGCCCGACGTGGCGCGCCGTGTCGAGAACCGGCTGCCCGGATCGGACGCCAATCCGTATCTCGCGTTGGCGGCAAGCTTAGCGTGCGGGTATATCGGCATGAAGAAAAAGCTCGAGCCGAGAGTTCCGGTCGTCGGTAACGCTTACCGAAACGCGCATCAACTGCCGCGCGGTTTGCTCGAGGCGCTGACCGCGTTCGAGATCAACGAAGAGCTGCATCCAATTTTGGGGCCGCGCTTCTGCGATCTTTATCTGCAACTCAAGCGGTCTGAATTCGACGAGTTCATGCGCGTCATCAGTCCGTGGGAACGGGAACATCTTTTGTTAAACGTCTAGCAGCCAGCGTTCAAGCGCTCCGGGTCTGTGCCGCAACTGCATGAAGGCAGGGTGGGTATTTGGGCAAGCGCTCGTGCCGATGACGCCATCTAGTTGCGCGGGATTGCCTCTTGGGCCTTGATATCGACGATGCGCTGTCCGGTGTCGAGGTCTATGACGACGATCCCTGTGCCCGAGGGGCTTTCATGATGGATGGCCAGGCGGTTGCCGGATACGGAGACCGACACGACTTTCGCCGCGCGCGGTAGTTCGAGCGCCATCTCACCGCGCAGCGCCCCAGATGTTGACATGCTGGCCGGTGCCGAGGATCCAGAAACGCGGGTGCCAGACGCGACGGTCAACATGCGAATGGCGACGGCTGCGACGCCAATCAAGATCAGCGCGCCGAGGCCGCCGACCAGGATCTTGAGGTTGCGCTGTAGGCGCTGTTCGCGCATGACTTCGGCTGCGGCTTTCGTATCGGCTTCGGTTTTCGCTGCGTCGATCATTAAATGGTCCTTCGACCCTGATTTTTTTCTCTAGAGGACGCCTTTGTCAGAGCCAGCGCCAAATGTCGAGAGTCCTGACGTGGAAGCCGATCTCGATGCCGATTTTGCCGACGAAAGCGACGAAATGGCCGTCGCGGGCCCGATGCAGTTCGAGGTGCCGAAAAGTGCGGCCGGCGAACGACTCGACCGGTGGCTGGCGGATCTGGTCCCGGCTCTCTCTCGCGCGCGCATTCAAGTCCTGATTAGGGACGGGCAGGTCACCAGTTTGGGCCAGCCCATCGTTGTGCCCAATACCCGCATCGAGGTGGGCCAGGCTTACCTGGTGACTGTCCCGGAAGCCGAAGCTACCGACGTTCTAGGCGAGGCAATCCCGCTTAACGTCGTTTACGAAGATGCGAGTGTGATCGTTATCGACAAGCCAGCCGGTCTTGTCGTGCACCCGGCTGTCGGGCACGCCACCGGTACGCTCGTCAACGCGCTAATAGCGCATTGCGGCGACAGCCTGTCGGGCGTCGGCGGTGTCAAGCGGCCGGGGATCGTGCATCGCTTGGACAAAGACACGACGGGACTGCTCGTCGTTGCAAAAACCGACGCGGCGCATCAAAGCCTCAGCGATCAGTTCAGGGTGCACGGACAGGATGGACGGCTTCGCCGAGCGTATCTCGCGCTCGTCTGGGGCGTGCCGGTTCGCCCTAAGGGTATTATTGATGCGGCGCTGGCGCGGAGCACGGCAAACCGGACGAAGATCGCGGTGTCACGGCATCCGACGGCGCGCCATGCCGTGACGCATTACGAGACTGTTGAGGTTTTCGAAGGGGAATCGCCGGGGGCCGCCCTCACCTTATTGCGGCTTGTGCTCGAGACGGGACGCACGCACCAAATCCGCGTGCACTTGGCACATATCGGCCATCCAGTTTTGGGGGATCCGCTCTATGGCCGAGGGTTCGCCACGAAAGTCGAGCGGCTCAACGCAAACGTGAAGGAGGCTGCCGATTTACTCAATCGCCAAGCGCTGCATGCTGAGGAGCTGGGCTTTGAGCATCCCAAGAGTGGCGAGCCGAAGCTTTTCAAAAGCCCACTACCTGCTGATATGGCACGGATAATTGACGCTCTGCGGGCGCCCTGCATTACGAAAACCGGAGTTCGCCCGCGCCGCCCGCGGTCCGCGACCACCGATATTGTACCGCCGCGCAAAAAACCTCCTCGTTCCGAACCGACCACCTGATCAAGGCGTGATGCAACCCCCCGTGTATTTTTGCGTATTGACACTATGTAACGCACCGGGCTGGGCAACGAAGATATCATCCCACGCGGGTCTGTCAGATAGGAGCGCTGCGCCAAACCGGCAACGGGTCAAGGGCGGCGGTTGAGGATATGGCATCACGAGGACTTCCAACGATCGCAGGTGGATCATTGGGACTGTCGCGGTATCTCGAAGAGATCCGCAAGTTTCCAATGCTCGAGCCGGGCGAAGAGTTCATGCTGGCTAAGCGCTGGAAAGAGCACGCAGATGCGGACGCCGCTGAAAAACTCGTGACCTCGCATTTGCGCCTCGTTGCAAAAATCGCCATGGGCTACCGTGGCTACGGCTTGCCCATCGGCGAAGTCGTGTCCGAAGGAAACGTCGGGCTCATGCAAGCCGTCAAGCGGTTTGAACCAGACAAGGGTTTCCGCCTTGCCACCTACGCGATGTGGTGGATTCGAGCCTCAATTCAGGAGTACATTTTGCGGTCGTGGAGCCTTGTCAAAATGGGCACTACAGCGGCGCAGAAAAAGTTATTCTTTAATCTGCGGCGGACCAAAAGCCAATTACAGGCCCTCGAAGACGGGGATATGAAGCCCGAGACGGTTGCTAAAATTGCGACCAAGCTCGGCGTGTCTGAAAGCGATGTGATCAGCATGAACCGGCGGCTTGGGGGCGACTCGTCGCTTAATGCGCCGATCCGTGCCGAAGCCGAGTCCGGCGAGTGGCAGGACTGGCTGGTCGATGACACGCCATCGCAGGAGGACCGGCTTGTCGAGAGTGAAGAGCTTGGTATGCGCAAATCGTATTTGAAGTCAGCAATGGCTGTCCTGAATGATCGCGAACGCCGTGTCTTCGAAGCGCGCCGGCTTGCCGAAGAGCCGATCACGCTCGAAGATTTGTCAGAAGAGTTCGGCGTGAGCCGCGAGCGCATCCGGCAGATCGAAGTCCGCGCCTTTGAAAAGGTTCAGAAGGCGGTCACGACCTCGGCAAGGAAAACTGAAGGTCCGCTGCTTCGGCTTCAGTAAAGCCCTTCAAGCCAGCAATGAAGAGAGCGCTCCGCTTGCGGGGCGCTTTTTTTTTGCGCAGCGCTCTCTGTGTGAGCTCGGGTCTGGCTTTCTACCGGCATGTCACAGCTTGTCATTACGGTGCGGGATGCAATAAGGGCGTGCACAATTCTTCCGCTTCATTGGTATGGCATCTCATTCTGGTCATGCGCAGAAAGTTCGCTCTCGTCTACAACGCGCGTGCAGGCGTCGCGCGGCCAAAGCTGCTCGACGGTGTGCTTGCGGCGTTGAGAAACGCGGGTGCGGATGTGTTTCAGCTCGCGGCCAGAAATGCCGAGGAGGCCGCGACGCGCGTCGCGGAATTGGCGCAGTCGCGCAATCACGAGCATCGGCAAGATTACGCAGTCGACGCGGTCGTAGCTGCCGGCGGCGACGGCACTTTTCGCGCGGTTGCCACCGGAGCCGCGGGAACGGGATTACCGATAGGGTTCGTCCCGCTGGGGACTGGCAATGTGCTCGCCTACGAGCTTGGCATTCGCAAGCGAGCCGCCGAACTCGCGCACGGTTTGCAGCATCACCCCGTAATTCCGATCGACGGTGGGCTCGTCAACGGTGCGCCATTTTTCTTGATGGTGGGCGCTGGGTTCGACGCCCACGTCGTGCACGGGCTCAACTACCGGATTAAGCGTCTCATCGCGCGCGCGGCTTACGCGGCGCCCGTCATCAGAACGCTCTCGCGCCCGATGACTATGTTCGACGTCGATGTCGATGGCCGCAGTTTCCCGGCGAGTTGGGTCATTGTCACCCGGGCAAGCCACTACGGTGGATCGTTCGTCATGACGCAGGACACACAAATTGGTGCGAACCAGATGATCGCCGTCATCATTAATGCTCGCACGCGCGCCTCAATCCTAACTGCATGCACCGCTCTGGCGCTTGGTCGCTTGGCGCGGGCTCACACCCGGCCGCAGAATGTCACGGTAATTCCCGCCAGCTGCGTGAAAATCGGCGGTCACCGGCCTGTTGCCGTGCAAATCGACGGCGATGAGGGGGGCTCGACACCTATCGAGATCGTTGCCGGCGGGCCGCGCGTCCACCTCATAGTGCCGCCGCGTTATGTTGCTGATCTCACGGATCGTCACACGAATCACGTACACTCTTAAGTGTGAGGCATTAGGTCTTCGGCTTTGGTTTCAAAGCATGATGCCTAATCATTGTGCGAGCGTCGGAGCGAGTATCAGGGCTATGCCCTCGTCTTCTCTGAACTGGATCCGAACGGATCAGCAGACGGTTATGGCCGGCGCGTGGCAGCGATGGACAGGGCTGCCCCAGGGAGCGCCGTCCGGCCCAGGCTCAAGCACTTCACGACCCTGTTCAACCCCTTCCGCTCATTCGGTGCCCTGCATGCTTCGTCCGTGTGATGGCCAGCGAGCCCATGCTGGTTTTTCGCACGCGTTGGCCGGGCCGCGAACACCCGTTATTTTCGGGTGCGGACAATTGGAAGATGGAGTGCCTCATGAAGCGCTGTCACCGGCCAACTCTCAACTGTCGATCCATCACAAGAAGCGGCGCGCACGAACGTGACTCGCGCTGGTTATTTCTCCTCTGGCGACAACACATGAACCATCCCCCGAGTAGGGATTGACTGACGCAGTGCTGTTCGCCCGATGCGACGGGCAACGGCCAGACTGAAATAGAAAAGGCCAGCATATCCCATGCTGGCCTTTTTATTTTGAGTGTGCGTTCGCACATCACATAGGCAGACGCGCCAGCTGATTCCCGAAATAGTTTTCGACGGCTGAAACAATCGACTCCGACACCTTCTCGCGCCATTCATCGGACTTCAGATTGTTGGCGTCCTGGCGGTTGGAAACGTATGCAAGCTCAATCAACACGGATGGGAACTGCGCGGTTTTCAAAACACGGAACGCCGCCTGTTGGTCGGGCTCGTTACGCATTGTTGTGCTCTCGCCCATGTTCTCGATCACAGCTTTGGCAAAGACGCTCGAGCGCTCATGCGTCAGGGCCACGTCCCGCTCGGCGAGGTCGGTCAGGATGTTGCGAACGGTGTCGACGTCGCCGCTCGTTTGTTTGATCGTGTTGATGTCTTTTTCCGACATCACTTTATCGCTGGCGTTGCCAGACGCGCTGCGGGCTAAATCCTTGGCAACACCGTCGCGCAGCGAAAAAATCGTCGCGCCGCGGGCTTTGGTGCCGGCATAGTCAGCGTGGATGGCGATGAAAAGGTTGGCTTTACCGCGCTCGGCGAATGCCAAGCGTTCGTCCAGTTCGATGAAGATGTCCTTGTCGCGGGTCATCAAAACCTTGTAGCGGCCGGTCGATTCCAACTGTTCGCGTAGAACGTGAGCGAATGACAGGACGACGTTTTTTTCGACGGCGCCGTATTTGGTCGCGCCCGAGTCCATCCCCCCATGACCGGGGTCGAGCACGATAATCGGTTTGAAGGCTTTGGCGGCGCGCTGTTTGGGGCTTTCAGCGCGTTTGGGGGTCGGCGGCTGAAGACCGATTGCGCCAAGGCCCGCTGGCTGAACCAAGCCCTTGCGGCTTGCAGCTTTGATGGCGCCATCGACCGGCATGATGTCGAGCGACAAGCGAAATGCGCCGGTCGGGTCTTTTTCAATCTTGGCACTTTCGACGACCACAGGTTGGGTCACATCGATAACGACGCGGTTCTTGCCGGGTGCAGCCAAGCCGCCGCGGAACGATCTGACGAGACCCATCGCGGTGCCGGGAGTTTGTTGAGCTGGCAGGTGCAGCTTGACGTCGGGCAGTTCGACGATGACGCGGTTCGGGTTGGCGAGGGAGAAAACCTGATATTCGACTTTGCGATCGAGGCCGACGACGAAGCGGGTGCGCTCGGTGATGAGAGCCGGGACCGGTTTTGGCGCCGTGATGGCCAGAAGATCCTGGCGAGGCGCGGCCGCGGCGAGTTGTTCGTCGGCGGAGACATTTGAAGCGCTGACGAGAGTTGCCGTCAGCATCGCTAACGGACACCACGGCAACGCCCGGCGGACGCCTTGCAGCGAAAAAGAACGCATATTCAATAACCCCCGTCGGCGCTGGATTTTCTGTAAAAATCCTTGGCGTGACTTTGAAAGGTGTGCCCGATGAAGATGGCGTTTTGACGGAATGCTTCGGGCGCTGTTGAGGTTATCGGGCGCTTAGGGTTAAGTCGGCGTTAAAGGCCGCAAAGCCTGGGCGGTTTTTTTCCAAACATTAGAACGATATAGTTCGTTCAAGGATCTGTTTTCTGCCATCGCGCGAGCGCATCGGCGTCGCTCGTGCGCGCATCCACCCAATGGCCCGGACCATCGACGGTCGTTTCTTTTTTCCAGAATGGGGCGCGGGACTTCAGATAGTCCATCAGGAAGTCGACCGCTGCGATGGCGTTGTGGCGATGCGGAGCGGCGGTGATCACGAGCACAATGTCGTCGCCCGGCAGAAGCGTGCCGATGCGGTGGATGATGCAACTCGCCGATAGATTAAAGCGCGCGCTGGCGTCGGCCTCGATGCGGGTCAACTCGTCTTCGGTCATGCCAGGGTAATGCTCGAGCGACAGTGAGGCGAGCGGTGTGTCTCCGGCTGATTGCCGGACTTTGCCGATGAAGGTCGCGACCGCGCCAATACCGGGTTGACCATCGCACAGGGCTTCGATCTCGGCTGAGATGTCGAATGCCATTTCCTGGACGCGGACGGCCACGAGGCTAGCCTCCGGTCATGGGTGGGAAGAAACCGATTTCTCGGGCAGTACCAATTTTGGCGTCAGGTTTGACGTGGATGCGATCGAGCGCCGCTCTGATTGCGGTCGGCTCGGCGAAGGCTGAGGCGAAATGCGGGCCGCGCTGCTGCTGCCAGGCAATCACATCAGCGATTGTCGTCACGCCGTCCGGCAAGGCGACCTGCTCTTCGGCACGGCCGATTTTTTCGCGCACCCAGGCGAAATAGCGGATCGTGATCAAGTGCGTACCAGGGTTGGTCATCGGAACTTCATCGGGGTGGCTAGCGCTCGATGGCATGGCGGACTCCGGCTTTCAAATAGTCGTAGCCGGTGAACAAAGTCAGGATGGCCGCCAGCCACAACAGGAATAGCCCGGCATTCGTCACGTTGAGGATGTAGGGATCGGCGGCGGGACCGGCAAGGATCAAGGCAAGTGCTATGAACTGCAGCGCTGTCTTCCATTTGGCCAACTGCGTGACATGGACCTTGACGTTAAGCTCGGCCAGGAACTCTCGCAAGCCGGACACGAGGATTTCGCGAGACAGAATTATCAGCGCCGCCCATATCGACCAGCCGTCAATTGCGCGCGTATAGACGAGCATCAGCAGCGTGGCGCCAACGAGAAGTTTGTCGGCGATTGGATCGAGCATGCGTCCGAGGTTTGATTGCTGTTGCCAGATGCGGGCGAGATAGCCGTCGAGCCAGTCGGTGAGGCAGGCGATGATGAAGATCGCGACGGCGGCCCACCGCGCTGTGGGGCCGTCGTAGAAAAACAATAGCGCAGCCAAAACCGGAACTGCAGCGATCCGGCCATAGGTCAAGATGTTGGGCAGACTGGTCAATATAGGCCGGCGGGCAAGCTGATCCATGACCCTGCGTAACCACTGGGTGGCGCGCCCGTCAATGGGCCAAACGCGCGGCCAGTGGCGGACCTCACGATCAGCCCGAACCGGAGGCTAAGTCAGGTGCCTTTTATCATCGACAGCGTGTGAGCGACGGCCGGTTGAGGCGGGGCTTCATGCTGCTCGTCCCGGGCTAAGCGGCCGCCGCGAAGCGCCTCGAAAATCGCAATCCGGAGGTCGGATTGGACTTTGAGGCCGCGATTGATGTCAGGCAGCAGGACTCGCAACGAAAAGTCGGTCGAGGTCGCCGTGTAGCCATCGAAGACGGCAAGGGGGGCGGGTTCGCGCAGAATATCGGGGTGGGCTTGCGCGCAAGCGGTCAAGACGTCGATGACGCGGCGCGGGTCGGCGTCAGCTCCGGCGGAGAATTTGAGCACGACGCGGCCGAGCGCATTGCGATGCGTCCAGTTCAGAACGCGTCCGGTGATCAACTCGGAATTGGGCACGATCAGGCTTGCCCGGTCGAAGGTTTCTATTTCCGTTGAGCGAACCGAAATGCGTTTGACGTTACCCTGCTCGTTGCCGAGCACGACCCAGTCTCCCACCTTGATCGGGCGCTCGATCAGCAGGATCAAGCCGGAGACGAAATTGTTGACGATCGACTGCAGGCCGAAGCCGATACCGACCGACAGCGCGCCGGCGACGATTGCCAAGTTCGTGATGTCGAAACCAGCATACGAAATCGCGATCATGGCGGCGATGATCGTGCCCGCATAGCCGACGGCCGTGTCGATCGAATTGGCGATTCCGGCATCCATGCGCGGCTGGACGAGTACATTTTCTCGCAGGCGGCGTTGAATGAGCCGGGTCGCGAAGAGTATCGCTGTGAACAACAAGACGCCGATGATGATGCGCACCAGCGATATCTTGAACTGTCCGATCTCGAAGCCGAACAACAGCGACTTGATCCAATCGCGGATGTCGGCGCCGGAGAAGCCCCATTGCAGCATCATCAACGGCAACGCGACGAGCGCCAAGCCGACGCTCAGCAAACTCTCGGCGAGCCAGCCAAGTTGCCGCCGCCGCGTTTCGTCAAAGCCGAGCTGCTCTTCGAGTACGAGGCCGATCGTCGAGCGTTCAGGGCCGGTTTCGCGCGTGAAGGCGCGGATGGCCAGGAACAACAACGTGGCGACGATGCCGATGACACCTGTCATCATGATTTGCTGGGACATGAAACGGGCGAGCGCGACGTAGCCCAACAAGCACGCGAGAATGATCGCGCCGGCTGCGATCCACAGCGGTATTTTCAGCCAGCGCGGATAATCGCGGGGGACCTTTTGCGTGCCGCCTTTGCCGTAGAGCTCGAAGCGCGTCATGAGCAAGCCGATCAAGACGCCAGCGAAACCAAGGCTGGCGGCGAGCGATTGGACGACGCTGATCGAAAGCGGGAAGTAGAGAATCTGGCCCAGTGAGGACAGGAACAGGTCGGTCGCGTAAATTGCGGCCAAGACCTTCAGTAAGCGGCAAATGCGTTTTGCGGCACCGTTCGACAGCGAGACAAGGCGGCGTTCGTGCTGGTTGGGGGCGAAGACGGCTTTCAATAATGCCGCGACGGCGATGAAGATCAAGGCAGCGCGCAGCAAAGCGGCTCCGGCTGGTGCGGCGGTCGGATAGTAGAGCAAGCCGACGTAGTCGAAGGCGGCGTAGATGAAGAGCGCCGTCGCGATACCTGGTATGGCACGCACCGGCGCGATCCAGGCGGCGGAGGCGGCGCGGACGAAGAACGTCGGCCGTCAGCTCTGGCCGGTGACACTAATCTTGAGCGCCGCGCTTTTCATCTACCTCGTGCTTAAGGCGACGGCTTTCCGCCTGACGCGCTATCGCCCCGAGCCCGGCAGTTTGCCACCGACGTTCT
>JANOCZ010000170.1:0-4978 GCA_031412455.1 Hyphomicrobium sp.
CCGGCGTGTCAGTCATACTGTTCCCGGTACTTGCGCACGAACCGTTGCGCGATGAAGTTCAATATCAATGTAATGAAAAATAACACGAACCCAAGAGCGAACGCGGCCAGTGTCTTGGCGCTGTCGAACTCCTGGTCGCCGACCAAAATCGTCTTGATCTGCACCGTAATCGTCGTCACCGCGTCGAGCGGATTAAACGTAAGATTGGCGGCCAGCCCGGCGGCCATGACGACGATCATCGTCTCGCCGATGGCTCGGCTGATGCCAAGCATGAACGCCGACACGATGCCGGGCAGCGCTGCCGGTAACACGACCTGCTTGATCGTCTCAGATTTGGTCGCGCCGAGCGCATAGGCGCCGTCTCGCAGGGTTTGCGGGACGGCATTGATGACGTCATCCGACAACGAGGAAATGAACGGGATGATCATCATGCCCATGACGAGACCCGCAGCCAGGGCTGATTCACTTGCCACATCGAGGCCAAAATTTTCTCCCCATCCCCGGATGAAAGGAGCGACCGTCAAGGCCGCAAAGAACCCGAGGACGACGGTCGGAATGCCGGCCAGAATTTCGAGCACGGGCTTCGCATACCGCCGCACTTCAGGCGACGCATATTCAGCAAGATAAATTGCCGACAGCAGACCCAGCGGACCGGCTACGCAAATCGCGATAAACGTGATCAGCAGCGTGCCGACGAGGAGCGGCACGAGCCCGTAGGCCGATTGAATGTCGCCCTGATCAGCGCGCATCGCTTGCTGCGGATTCCACTCGGTTCCAAATAGGAACTGAGTGATCGTCGGCCGTCCTTCGATTGCCGGATCGAAGAAGAACCGCATCGTCTCCGTCAAGACCGACGCGAGAATGCCGATCGTCGTCAATACCGCGACGCCCGCGCAGGCCATCAGCACAAAATTGACAAAACGCTCGAAATGATTGCGCGCGCGAAACGTCGGCGAGATGGATCGGAGCGAGAGCGCCATGCCGAGCATCGCAGCAGCTATACCGGCCACAAGAATTGCGTAGCCGCCACGGGAGAGCCAGCTCGAATACTCGGTGACGGCTGCCGTCATCGTAGGATCTACGGTGCTGGCAGATTGGCCACCGGCGAGATTGCGGACTTCACGCAACAGCGATGCGGCCTTGAAACTGTCCGACTGTGCGTCGGCGGGCAAGTAGGTCAACGCATGCGAAGAGGCGAGCGAACCGACGAGCTGATGACCCAGAATGAAAATTGCCAGCATCGGCACCAGCACAATCGAAGCGGCCAGCAATCCGTGATAGGCGGGCAAAGAATGAAGCCGGTTTCCGCTCGTCGTCATGACGGCGGCCGAACGCTGCGACACGATAAAATACGCAGCGAAGGTGAGCACAGCCAATGTCGCAAAGTAGGCTAGCGTCATTGTTGCGTTCCACAATTCAGTGAGATCGAGATGCCGCGGCACATGCTTGCGCCGCGGCAACATTAACAGAGCTATTACTTCAGGTCATCGGCTTTGAGGGCGGCCATAGCCAGCGCACTCTTGCGCGAGGCGTCGATGGCGGCCTTCGGGAGGGCGACAAGGCCCTTCTTGGCCAGATAGCCATCTTCGCCGATTGCCTTCTCCGACACGTATTCGGCAACGAACTTATCGAGGCCAGTGGTCGTGGCGGCGTTCTGCTTCTTCACGTAAATGAACAGATCCCGCGCACCCTTGTACTTACCAGCCGAAATATTCTCATACGTCGGATCGACGCCCTCGATTGCTACACCCGAGAGCTTCGCGGCATTTTCCTCGAGAAACGAGAAGCCGAATATACCAAAAGCGTTCGCATTGCCTTCGAGCTTCTGCACGATGACGTTGTCGTTTTCACCGGCTTCGACGTAGGCGCCGTCTTTACGAATCGACTTCCAGACCTTTTCAAAGTCTTTGGTCTTTTTCTCTTCGTCGACTTTTTTCAAAGCTTTCAGACTGTCGAACTCTTCAGCGCCCTTCTCCATGAATAATTCATGGAAGCTATCGCGCGTACCCGAGGTCGGCGGCGGGCCCAGCACTTCGATCTTGACGTCTGGGAGCGAAGCATCGATGTCCGACCACTTCTTGTAAGGATTGGCGACGAGCTTGCCGTCTTTGTCAGGGACCATCTCGGCAAGCGCTTGGAACACTTGCTTGCGTGTCATTTTTACTGGCTTGGCACCCTTGGCCTGCGCGATCGTCAAGCCGTCGATGCCGACTTTGACTTCGACGATATCGGTCACGCCATTCTTGGTGCACATTTCGAATTCGGATTTCTTCATGCGGCGCGAGGCGTTGGTTGCATCAACCTTGTCTTCGCCGACGCCTTCGCAGAAAATCTTCATGCCGCCGCCGGTGCCGGTCGATTCGACGATCGGGGTCTTGCCACCGGCTTTGCCGTACTGCTCGGCGACGGCGGTGGTGAATGGATAAACCGTCGACGAGCCGACGATGCGGATCTGATCGCGAGCAACGGCCACGCCGCTGAAAGCAGTGAACGACGCGGCGGCCAGCGCGACTGAAAAAATCTGCTTGGTTTTAGACACGAAACTTCTCCCTCTTCGATTGGCGCTCCCGCGGTCTACGGCGTCGAAGCGCGACGGTGTTAACGTCGACGCGAGGTTTAACGCCTTGGTGCAAAAGATTTGTGACACATTAACATGTTGATTTTAATTCGTATTTACGAACGCGCGGGGAACGTAATTTTGAAAGTCGTGCCTTTTCCGAGTTGGGAATCGACCTGCATCTCGGCTTGATGCCGGTTGAGGACGTGTTTGACGATCGCCAGTCCAAGACCGGTGCCTCCCGCATTCCGGCTTTGCGCGGCGTTAACGCGATAGAATCGCTCGGTCAGCCGCGGCAGATGCTCGGGCGCAATCCCCGGCCCGTCGTCGGTGACCGAGACTAAAATCCGTTCGCCGCGCGGCGCCTGAGCCGGCAGCACCCGCGTCGTGACTGTAACGTGCCCTCCGTTTTTTCCATACTTGATCGCGTTCTCGATCAGGTTCTGAAACACTTGAATAAGCTCGTCACGATCGCCAGTGACCGTCACCGAACCAGCCGCTTCGGCCACCTGCCCGCCAGGCAACGTTGCCCCGACCGGTGTCCCCGCGGCAAGGGTGATGCCGATCGATTTCTCTTGGGCAATCGGCCCGAGCGTCTGCACGACGTGCGACAGGATCAGCCGGAGATCAGCCTTATCGCGCGGCAGCACATGCGCCCGCATTTCGATCCGCGACAGCGACAAGAGATCGTCGATCAACCGCGCCATCCGCTCAGCCTGCTGCAACATGATCCGCAAAAATCGATCGCGCGCGGCCGTATCCTCTTTCGCCGCGCCCTGCAGCGTCTCAATAAAGCCCTTGAGCGACGCCAGCGGCGTTCGCAGTTCATGACTGGCATTGGCCACGAAATCCGACCGCATGCGCATCAACAGTTCTTGTTCGGAAAGATCACGCAGGACGACCAGCAACTGCGGCGCGTTCGCTGACGACGACGCTAACGGCGCCACTGTCCCAACCAAGCTCCGCTCGACGGGTATCTTGAAATCAAACCGGCACGACTGGGTTTCAAGAGTACGCAGCGCCACGTCAATCGCCGTGAGCAACTCTGGCGCGCGGGTCGCCTGCGAAATGTGGCGGCCCACAGCAGTGCTGCCGAAGATGTCGATCGCCCCTTGATTGAAGGTCAACACATTACCACTGCCGTCGAGCACGAACGCCGGATCGGGAAGCGCCGAGACGATGGCCATCCAGGTAGAGCCGCCGGGAGCCGAGCCACCCCGAAGTAGTGAAGCTACATCGTCTTGCATCGCCTCGCGCGATGCGTTGCTCGGCCAGACTGCTGCCCAGACCGCCAGTCCGGCCACGGCCAGAAGCCAACGCGCCGGTAATCCTCCAAATAGGATGAAGATTGAGGTGAGCAAGAAGGCAGCAACGACGACGCTTCTGCGTTCGCGCAAGTTGACCGTTGCTGTCGAGGTCCAAGCCCGTAGCGCGCCGAACAAGCGGCCATTCTGCAGTTCAGAGCCTTCAAACATTTATTAGCCAACTACCGGTCTGGCATTTGCAATTCATCATCGAGTTTAGACACAAGTCAGTCCTCGCGCCTCAAAATTTCTTTGCAAAATACTCTGTTGCAAAGGGTGGCATGACCCGTTGCAAGATCGCCGCGAGATACGTCGGGGTCGTGACATAGTAGCGGCGTTGCGGACGCGTACTCTCGACCGCGTGGACAAGTCGCTTCGACACGGCCGCTGGCTCGAGCTTGAAATAAGATTGGCCGGCTTTCATTGCCTCAATGCGCGCCCGATAAACGTCTCGATGGACCGATGCCTCGATATCGATATTGGCCAGCAACTTCGCGAGCGCGTTATCGGCAAAGCGCGAGCGAATTGGCCCCGGCTCGATCAACGACACGTGGATACCCGTACCTTGCAGTTCCAATCGCATGGCTGTCGTCAGTCCTTCGAGCGCAAACTTCGACGCGCAATATGCACCACGATACGCGACCGCGACGAAGCCGAGAATAGACGAGCATTGAACGATGCGACCTTGACCTTGAGCGCGCATCGCCGGAATGAGGCGGCGGGTCAAATCATGCGTGCCGATTAAATTGACCTCGATCTGCTCGCGAAGCAATTCGGGCGTCAGATCCTCGACCGCGCCCGGCTGTCCGTAAGCCGCGTTCGAGAAAATCGCGTCGAGCTTTCCCCCCGTCATCGCCAGCGCTGCCTGCGCGCACGACGCGATTGATTTTGCATCGGCCAGTTCGAGAAATAGCGCATCGACGCCTTCGTCGGCTTTGAGACGCGCGATGTCTTCGGCACGGCGCGCCGTGGCAATCACGCGCCACCCCCGCGCCTTCATCGTCCGCACGGCATCCAGGCCGATTCCCGACGAACATCCCGTGATGAGAATTGATCGGCTCATGTTGTGCTCCAAGACCGAATCAATCGCGTCGGCAGAAATGTTCTACTACGCTCA
>JANOCZ010000171.1:0-6535 GCA_031412455.1 Hyphomicrobium sp.
CGTACCACTCATTAAAGAGCCGTATGACAAAAGCGGTAACGCAAAGCGAGAAGATGGCATCGGCAACGGATCGGAGAGTGCATTCGTGAACATGCCGCCGGTCATTTTCGCGATCAAGCGAAGAGTCCGGTTGGAGTCGCGAAAATGACCGGCGGCATGTTCACGAATGCACTCTCCGATCCGTTGCCGATGCCATCTTCTCGCTTTGCGTTACCGCTTTTGTCATACGGCTCTTTAATGAGTGGTACGCAGACGAGAGACGCAACCTTCGCAATTGACGCGCAGCCTTAAACGTGCGGTCCAACCGATAGTCGTTTCGGCCATCAGGACAGACGTCCTTGTGTGAAGCAAGCGCACGATAAAACTGTTCGAGCAGATCGATATCGCCGAAAAAATAGCGGCTTGGATGCAAAGGCAGCGCGTAGTAGTCGCGGCCACCGAATACTACCGTTTCTCTGAATCGCGCAGGCTCAATGAAGCGACCACTTCGGAAGGGCCGTAAGCTTTCAACGCCCGCTTCTGTGTAACCCCAGTCCTTGTTCTGAAACAGAAAATGTCATTCAAAATTCCTAGTGGGCCGGACGCAACGTGCAAGCGACCTGCGGTAGGTGGGCGTTCGCCTGGGTCACCGACCGTGGCCACACCGCCGCTTTCGTCGGTGACCGTCAACTTGCCGTATTCCGTCTTCGCGATCAGCATAGCGCCACTGAAGGTTTTAAATGGGTGTGCGCCCTTATCGTCCGTCACGATCTTGTTGATCGCATCGACATTATTGCTCTGCCTACCATGTGCGACGCTAGGATCTTGACCAGCTCTTCGATGTTTCCTGTTTAAGCAGAGTTTCGACGGTGCCTGGTTAGGAACGATGCTGATTGCAAGGCGTTGCCTGTAGGGCAAGTGGAGCCACCAGGAGTTCAAAATGACGATCCAGATGAAACCCGTTGTTCTCAGCTTGATCGCTGCTGCACTGCTGCCGCTGACGGCCAAGGCCAGGGCTGAAGGTCCGGCCGCTGGGCCAAGCTCTCAAGGTGGCGACAAAAGAGACGTCGCACCAACCGGCGTCGAGAAGCCGTTGCCGCCGACCCGTCAACAGCCCGATCCCTCAGAAGGGAAGCCGCCAACGGATCCGACTGATACGCCGGCTGAATTAGAAGGCCCAAAGGTGAAGGCAGAGCCGAAGTAATTCGTCAGTGTCATTCAAGGCCGGCTGAAGTCGAATGGCGCAATGCCAACCGCAGATGTCGGCGAAGCGCCTGCAACGCGGTGACACATCGAAGGGTATCGGGCGTGTCGAGGAAAAAGGCTTTAACCGCGGGATAAGTTCGAAACACCTCAACCCGCTTACCACTGATCAAAATACAGCTTTAAAAGCTTGGCCACTTACGATTTGGCGGCGACCTAAACAACGTCCATTTCGCGACATCAAGCTGACGAAAACCGCGTCAGCATTGCGCCGCAGACGGTTGCAGAATGTTAGTCGGGTAGAAGGCTGCCAGCACCTCGATTTCTGGGTAAATCGAGGTGCTGCAACTTTTACAAGATTCTAGGCGACTTTTTCGCCCATCGGCATGCTGCGCAGCCGCTTTTTCGAGGCTGCAAACACCGCGTTTGCCAGCGCTGCGCAGAACGGCGCGACGGCCGGTTCGCCGACGCCGCCCGAATGCGTGCCGGCAGGTGCGTCGATAATGTGCACGTTGACCTTCTGTGGGTAATTGCTCATGCTCGGGATCAAATAATCCGTAAAGTTGGACTGTTCGACCGCGCCGCCCTTGAACGTGATGCCGCTGTAGACGGCGTTTGACATGCCCATCACGGCCGCGCCTTCCAACTGCGAGCGGATACGCTCAGGGTTGACGTAGAAGCCGCAGTCGATCGCAGTCGTGACTTCGGGAACGCGCATAACGCCGTCCGCGTCGATCTTGGCGTGCACGACCGTCGCAACGTAGCTTGACCATGCGCAATGCGCGGCGATGCCGAGACCGTGCTTCTCCGGCATCTTCTTTCCCCACCCAGCCTTTTCGGCGGCTATGCGAATGACGTTCTTTAAACGTGAAGTGTCGATCGGAAATGACTCGTAGGGATCGCCATAATTCCAGAAATCCTCAGGGAACCCGAGCGCCTTGATGTCGAGCTTCCGATCCGGTCCGATCAATTCCAGCAGGAAGTCTTTCGGATCGCGCCCAAGCTGATGGGCGATCTCCGTCACCGCCGACTGCACCGCGAAGGTGTGCGGGATGGACGACACGGAGCGAAACCATCCGATGCGCGTGTGAGCCATCGCCTTGCCGTTCTCGCAGCGCACGTTTGGCACGTCGAACGGCGTGTTGACGAAGCCCATGCCATACTCGATCGGGAACGAATAGCCGTCGTCTTCCTTGAACGTGGAGATGATAGAGGGCGCGACGCTGCGATGGCGCCACCCCGTTACCTTGCCCTTGTCATCGATCGCCGCCTCGATCCGCTCGACCGAAACCGTATGGTAGAAGCAGTTGCGCATGTCGTCTTCGCGCGTCCACTGCAGCAGCACCGGAGCGCCGACCTTTTGCGCGAGAAGCGCCGCTTCGACCATGAAGTCCCATTTCGATTTGCGCCCGAAGCCGCCGCCGAGCAGCGTTACGTGCACAGTCACATTCTCGATCGGCATTTTCAGCGCTTCGGCTAGGTCTTTACGCGCCCCATAAGGACTCTGGATAGGCGCCCATACCTCGGCCTTGCCGTCAGCGACGCGCGCGATTGCAACCAGCGGTTCCATCGCGGCCGGTGCCATATGCGCGGCATGATAGTCGGCCGAGAATACCTGGGAGGCGTTCTTGAAGGCTGCGTCCGGGTCCCCCTGATTGCGGATGACCTTGCCTGGTTCAGCCGCCGTCGCCGTCATTTCCTTGTCGTAGACAACGGAGTCGTAGCTGGCGTTGGCGCCGTGATCCCACTCGATCTTTAGCGCGTCCTTGCCGGTGATCGCAGCGTACGTCGAATTCGCGACGACGGCGATGCCGCCGAGTATCGCGAACCCGCGCGGGTTTTTGTAAACGCCTTCGATCTCGTGCACCGCCTCCACGCCCACCGTTTTCAGCGTCGCGGCAGCGTCGTACTTCGTCATCTTCCCGCCAAGCACGGGCGGCCGCGCCATGACTGCGTATTTCATGCCAGGCAGACGAATGTCGGCGCCGTACACGGCCTTGCCCGTAGTGATGTCGCGCAGGTCGGCGATCTTCGCTTCGCCCTTGCGCATCAGCGTGAACTCGTCAGGCGTTTTGTAGAGCAGCGTCTCCTGCGCTGGCACGGGCAAGGCCTTCGCCGCCTCGGCCAGTTCGCCGAATCCGAGCGCCTTGCCAGTCGCCTTCTTGTTCTTGTCGAGCAGAATGACCTCATGGTTCTTCGCTCTGACCAGAGACGGGTCCACGCCCCATTTGGCCGCCGCCGCGGCTTCAAGCATCGTGCGCATTGCAGCCCCGCACTGACGCATCGGCTGGATGAAATGGCGCATCGAGCGCGAGCCGTCGGTGTCCTGGTTGCCGTATTTTGGCTCGTCGCCCTGCGCCTGCACGAGCTTCACGCGCGACCAGTCGGCTTCCATTTCATCCGCGATCACCATCGGCAGGCTGGTGCGGATGCCGGTGCCCATCTCGGCGCGATGCGTGACGATCGTCACGGCGCCGTCGGCGTCGATCGAGATGAATACGTTAGGATCGGCGACCGTCTTGTGCGGCATGCCGTCGGCGCCGGTCGGATAGGGCTTCAACGGCTCGCGCGCTTCCGCCGGGCCAACGCGAAAAGCCAGCACGAAAGCCGTTCCGGCAAGCAGCCCGCCCAGCATGCCGCGGCGGCTGACGTTTTCAATCGCGATTTCGCGGGTCGTCTTGACTTCAAGGTTTTGCAGGTAATGTAACATGATTATGCTCCTCCAGCTGCAAGGCGAACGGCGTCATGGATGCGCTGATAACAGCCGCATCGGCACAGATTGCCCGACATCTCTTCGACGATCTGTTCGTCGCTCGGCGCGCGGTTCTTTTGCAAAAGCGACGCCGCTTGCATAATCTGTCCGGCTTGGCAGAAGCCGCACTGCGGCACGCTCAGTTCGCGCCAAGCCTTTTGCACCGGGTGTTCGCCGTCCTCGCTGAGTCCCTCGATCGTGGTGATGTTCTTGCCGGCAGCTTCCGACGCCGTCGTCAGGCACGAGCGCATCGCAACGCCGTCAACATGCACGGTGCACGCGCCGCAGACGCCAACGCCGCACCCATACTTTGTGCCTGTTAAATTAAGTTCATCCCTCAAGTACCAGAGCAGGGGCATGTTTGCGTCGCCGCTGTAGTCCTTGTTCTGCCCATTTACAGTGATGGTTGGCATGATAACGCTCTCCTGTTCTTAAACCAAAGTGACTTTGCTCGACACGCCGGCTCCTTGACTAAGGGACCGAGCGTACGAGCAGTGTGAACGGCCAAACGTAAGCCTGGCCCATGACGAACAGTCCGACGAGCATGGCGAGCGCGACGGAATGGAAGAAGACGAAGCGAAGGATCGAGCCTTCCTGCCCGTACTGCTTGGTCGCCGTCGACGCGACGACGATCGACTGCGCATCGATCATCTTGCCCATGACGCCGCCGGAACTGTTGGCCGCTGCCATCAGAACCGGATCGATGTTGAGCTGCTCGGCGGTAATGCGCTGCAGGCCCCCGAACAGCACGTTCGAGGACGTATCCGAGCCTGTCAGCGCAACGCCGAGCCAGCCGATCATAGTACCGAAAAACGGATACGCCCAGCCGGTACTCGCAAGGGCTAAACCGAGCGTCGCATCGGTTCCCGCATAGCGCGTGATAAAGCCAATCGCCATCATGCAGGAAATCGTGATCAGCGAATAGCGCACTAAGTGAAGCGTGCGCGCGTACATGGTCGCGAGGGCGGCGAGGCTGTATCCGAGGTAGAGCCCCGAGATGACAGCGGCAAGCAGAATGCCCGTGCCTGTCGCCGACAGTAGATTGAGATTGAATATCGCGGGTTCGAGATGCGGCGCCGCGACGACCGGCGGCACTTTTTGCACCATCTCGTGCAGGCCGGCGACAGGCAATTTCTCGACCCAAATCCCGTCGAGCAACGCGCGCACCTGCGGTGTCCCCCACAGAAATACGAACAGCGCCAGAATCACCCACGGCGTCCACGCGCGTCGCACGGCGGCGACGCTGTCGGCGAAGACGTGCGTCGTCGCGCTGGCCGGTGCGAATGCAGGTTCGCCAACCGACGCGTCCGCCATCACCGCCGCCGGACGCCAGACGCGCAGGAAGGCGGCTAGGCATGCCATCGACATCATCGCAGCGATGATGTCGACGAGCCAAGGCCCGTGGAAATTCGACACCAGATACTGCGGCACCGCGAACGAGACGCCCGCGACGAGGATCGGGGGCCAGACTTCGATCATCCGGCGAAAGCCGGCGAACGCCCAGATCAGCCAGAACGGCACGATCACCGAGAAAAACGGCAATTGCCGCCCGACCATCCCGCTCAGCTCGTGAAGATCTAATCCTGTCACCGCGGCGAGCGCGATGATCGGCGTGCCGAGCGCACCAAACGCCACCGGCGCCGTGTTCGCGATCAGCGACAGGCCAGATGCGGCGAGCGGCTTGAAGCCAAGTCCGATCAGCATCGCCGCCGTCACCGCGACGGGTGTGCCAAAGCCGGCGGCGCCTTCGAAAAAAGCGCCGAGCGAAAACGCGATGAACAGCAGTTGCATCCGCCGGTCGTCGCTGATCGCTCCTATCGAGCGCTGCAGAACGGCGAACTCGCCTTTCTCGCTGGCGAGCTGATAGAGGAAGATGACGTTGAGAATGATCCAGCCGATCGGCAGCAAGCCGAACGCTGCGCCGTAGACCGCGGCCATGCCGGCCATCTGGATCGGCATTCCGTATGCGCCGACGGCGACGATCAGCGCCGCCGTCAGTCCCATTATCGCCGCGACATGGGCGCGAATCTCGAAAATGCCGATGGCGCCGAGGAGAACAAAAACGGGAATCGCAGCGACGGAGGAGGAGGCAAGCATGCTGCCAAACGGGTCGTAGACCTGCGACCACATGCGAGACGGTCTCCCGGCTGATCCGCATTCTGCGGAAGTCCTGCGGTTCCTGCTGGTAATTAAAGTATACCAACTGTAATGTCTGGTCAAAACTTTGGATAGACGGGCGCATCTTTGGTGAGCCCTGCGTCAACGGCTGTTATGGTTACGTCGTCACGCGTTCATCCGGTGCAGAAAACAGTCGCGCAATGATCGCCATACAAGCGCAAACAATTGCCGACGACGTGCTGCCGCAGCTCGCGCTATGGCAGGCTGCAGGCAAGCGCACTGCGCTCGTCACACTGATTGAAGCGCGCGCGATGGCAATCGGCTTCAAGAGTGTTGATGGATCAGGGCTGCGCCTTCTGTTGCTCGGTGCCGGGCCGGCGATGCTCGCGTTGGCGCATCTTGCTAGACGAAGCGACACGACAGCAATTGACCCGCAGTTGGCGTCCTTGCCGAGATATTTGCGCACGCCAAGTCTCTCAACCT
>JANOCZ010000172.1:0-10275 GCA_031412455.1 Hyphomicrobium sp.
ATGGGCGCAACTACATGGGGGTCGAGCGCTCGACCTTCCTGATCGACGCGTCGGGCCGACTGGTGAAAAGTTGGAGCAACGTCAAAGTGCCCGGCCACGCCGAAGAAGTCTTAGCGGCGGTTCGCAACATGCAAAAGCCGAAGCTTTAAGCATGGCCGCGAAGCTGCTGGCCGGCGGCAGCGTGGTGCGGCCGCCACACTCCCGGCTGAACCACTGTATATGACCCACGCTTGAGGGTTTGCTGTGGAAAGCTGGACGCGATAGGCTGACCCGCGTACCTCCAGCTGCTATGGCGAATCACTGTCGTCACTCTCGTTCGTTCAAGCGCTTTGGGGCGGAATAAGTTCGGCGTGCGCCTAAGCGAGGTATGTCTTCATACCCGGACGAGTTTCACGGAATTGTTGCTTTGCAAGTTGTGTCAGAGGGGAATTTCAGATGCTGCCGAACTTCCGTAGAACCGAGCCTGATCTCAAAATTCAATCGGGATCGTCGCATTCACCAGGTTCATCGCTGGGCGATATTAGTACGTTTCCGTCGCGTCCGATCATCGCTGGTTCGACCCGTCCAGGTGATCGCACCGTTTCGCTCATTGGGCCGGACCTGACGATCACCGGCAATCTTATTTCTAAGGGCGAAGTTCAGGTCGATGGGACCGTCGAGGGCGACATCCACGGCAGCCACGTCGTCATCGGCGAAACGGCGACCATCAACGGCACAGTGATCGCCGATGAAGTCGTTGTGCGCGGACACGTGGCCGGTTCGATACGCTCCAAGCGCGTGATGCTGCAATCGACAAGTCAGGTCGAGGGTGACATTTACCATCACTCGCTATCGATTGAGCAGGGCGCATTGTTTGAAGGCAAGTCGCGCCGCACGAGTGATGATCCCCGCACGATCGCCGTCGCGAAGCCAGCGCCGGTCATCGACTTCCCACCGCAGCTGCCTGACCTGGCGAGCTGATCGCACCGCTCATCACGCAGAACTCGCATTATTTATCCGGCTGCCACGTCGTTATCGCGACGCGGTGGCCGGAAAGTTTTTCGAACGCCGACGGGCGGCACGTGAGCACGATCACCTGCACCGCGCGCGCGGCCTGCTCCAAGACGCGGCAGACGTTGCCTAAGCGCGCGTCATCCGAATAGACCAGCGGATCGTCGAGGATAAGCGGCACGGCCTCTCCGCGGCTCGCCAGCAGACCGGCGAAGGCGACGCGGACCAACACGCTCAGCTGCTCGCGCGTACCGTCAGACAGCCGGGAAAAGTCTTCGCACACGTCCGCGCGCTTCAGGCCATCGACCGCGAACCCATCCTTGAATGTTAGGGCGGCATCGCCGAAGACCTCATTCAGGTACGGCTGCAAGCGGCGCGTCACCGGCTCAGTGAAGGCATCGCGGGAGCGCTGTTCGATCGACTTCAGCGTGGCGTCGAGCAACAGCAGCGCTTTACCTTCGGCTTCGTGGCGGGTCACTTCGCGCACGTGACGTTCGAGTTCCTGCGTCAAGCTCGCGACTTGGCCGGCGCGGCCATCCTCATCGGCTCCGGCCTGCTCGCTTTTGAGCTTTTCCACGTCCATCGTCAGGCGGGCGAGCGTTTGAGCGGCGGCTGAATCTGCCACGCGGGCGTCGTCGACGGCGAGCGATAGTTTGCGGAAATCAGGTTCGCTGCGGACGATGTCTTTCAGTTCATCGCAAGCAGCGCGCGCGACGTGGGCTGCGGCTTGACGGCTTTTCAGTTCATCATCGGCCGGTGCTGCTGCGGCGTCGCGCTTGGCGTCGTTCATGCGAAAGAGGTCGCGGAGCTCGGCTGCGAGCGCTGAGGCGCCGCCGGGTGCCAAGCCCGACAATTTCGCTCGGGCGCGGTGCAGAGCATCGACATTGCGCGCGCTCGTCTCGGCGCGAATGCGGGCCTCCTCGAGGGAGGCGACGCGCAAACTATCGAACAATTCGCATTGGCGTTTGCTCGCCTCGTCATGGCGGCGGCGCGCGACAGCTGCACGATCGGCACCGGGCGCCGTCACACGGATCGTCGCGATGCCATCGACGGCGATCGTTAGATGTTCGGAGACGTCGCGGGAAATGTCGCTTGTGACTTCATCGCCATCGATGCTTACGCGACCCAAGCCGCCGTCCTGCAGGCCGACATCGACGCGGGCAGCGTTGCTCGCAATCTCGACGCTCGCCAAATCCATTTCGTGTTGTAGCGAGGCGAGCCGCTGTAATTGCGCTGGCGTGACGGATTCAGCGGCGACGTGTTCGGCCAGCGCCGCGATCTCGCTCTCGAGCGCTGCAGCGGCGTCGCGACGCGATTCGAGCACGGCGATACGCCGCGTGCGTCCGGCCTCGGCTTCGGCTGCGAGTTGCGCGCTCTCAACTGCGGACAGGCAGGCTTTGAGCGTCTCGCGTGCCACGTCGAATTTCGTGCGGTGCCGGACTTCGGCCAGGAGTTCGGCTTCGAGGCCGGCCAGGTTTTTCTTGAGTGCTGTGACGTGAGCCGGCGCGCTGAACTTTGACACTTCGCTGGTCAACCGCGAAATCGCCTGCATCCGTTCAGCCGCAGCTGAAGCAGCGCGTTGGGCTGCATCGAGAGCGACACTCGTCTCGTCGCGCTGCCGCCTTGCGATCTCCAGCGGGCCGTGTTTGCGCGGGCCGCTGCGGGCCGGCGTCAACAATACGTCGAGGCGTTGCGCTGTCAGCGCCCGAATGCGGGTCAGCCGATCGCCGCCGGCTGCGGCTTCAACTTCACGGCCGATCGCGTCCGCCAAGGCTGAGTGTTCGCCGCGCGGTTTTGCCTTGCCGGATTCGGGGTCGATGTCAGGATCAGGCCGCAGGAGCGTGCGTTGCTGGCTGATCCAGACGAGACCCAGCGGGCCCGCCAAATCGCTCTTGCGGCCGACGAGTTCGGCCAAGCGATCCTCGGCTTCAGCATTGCGCGCGACGACGCGGCCCGCGGTCAGGTCGGTCAAAATCGCGCTGGCGCCGCGACCAAACTGTTTGCGAATGCGCCAGCGCGTGCCGTCTTGCGTGAAGTCGGCTTCAACGAGTGGTTCGCCACCCGCGAACGGCCGCATCGCGTCGAGCACCATCCCCGTCGTCTTGAAGCGAAATACAAACGCGGCTTCGAGGGCGTGAAAAAACGTTGACTTGCCGACCTCGTTGGGGCCGGCAAGGACATTTACGCCTGGGGCAAAGTTCTCGATCGCGGCTGGATCGCAGAAGCGGCGGAAGGCACTCAGGCGGAGCGCGTCGAGATTCATCGGGCGGCTCCGTGCGCGGCTTCAGCGGCAAAGCCAAACAAGCGTTGCAGCGCGAGCGCGGCGGTTGCGTGTTCGGCGTGCGCCGGGTCGCCGGCCTTTTCAGCCAGCAGGCGCGCGGCCTCGACGAGGGGACCATCGCCGCCCAAATTTTCGAAATCGGTGGTGGTCGCGCGTACGGCCAACGCCGCCGTATCAACATCCAGATAGCGAAGGCGGCCCGACCATTTCTCGCGCCAGGCATCGAGCGCTGCATGATCAGCGAGTGACAGGCTGCCGCTTAACGTCAGTTGGACGAGCAGTTCGCTCAAAGCCGCGCCGCGACCCGCCAAAGTCTCCTCGATACCGGTCAGGCCGGCTAGCTCGTGCAGGGGGGCTTCAAATTTAGCCCAAGTGAAATGCGCGCTCGGGATTTTTTCGACCGAGGCTGCGCCCGCGTCATCCAGTGTCACGGCGAGGACGTTGCCTGGATCGTTGTTGGGAAAACGATCAGGTTCGGGTGTGCCTGCATACCAGACCTCAGGGCCAACGCGCGTCGTGCCGTGCCAGTCGCCGAGCGCCAAGTAGTTCAGCCCGGCCGTCAGCGCGCGATTACGATCGATCATGACCGAACTTTCGCCATCGCTGCCGAAGCCTTGCACGGAGCCGTGCGCAAGGCCGATGCGAAGAACACCTTCGGGCGTCGCGGCGGCGTCCATCCACTGGGTTGGATCACGGCCTGGATTTTTCGACGTCAGGGGCGCCGGCAAAAGTGCGATGCGATCATTCAGCATGATCACAGCCTCGTGGCGGACGACGAGAATATTTTTTGCCGCGTTGAAACGTTCGACGCGATCCCAAATGCCGCCCGGCCGGGCCGGATCATGATTGCCGGGCAATAGCACCCAAGTTACCGCTTCGTGCTCGGCCATGCGGGCGAGGGCGCGATGCAAAACGGCGTTAGGCAGGTCGGGCGCGTCAAAGACGTCGCCGGCCACAAGAACGTGGTGAGCGTGTTCAGTGCGAGCGATTGCAGCAATGCGCGCGATCACTGCGAAGCGTTGCGCCGCTAACTCGCCGGCGAGATCGCTCGGCATATTGGCGAAGGCGCGGCCGAGCTGCCAATCGGCGGTGTGAATGAATTTGAAGGTCATGACGCGAACCTTCGATGCTTCGCGGCACGCTTTCAAGACGCAAACGCCCGCTGGCGCGTAAGCTGTGGACAACGTTCGAGCGCGCGGGATCTGCTCGGTGAGAGACCCTGCGCGTCAGCGCGGTGCGGCCATAAATTCGCGGGCCAGAAGGATTGCTGCGTTATGCCCCTCGCCGAATGTTGCGCGCGGCGTGAAGCCGTTGCGCCGATAAAATTCGACGTTGCGTGATGCGCTTCCCGTCACGACATGCATGCCGCTTGAGCCGGCTGCTTGGGCATCGTGCGCAAACCTCTCGATCAGTTGCGAACCAACACCGCGCGAGCGAAACTCGGGCGCGATGTTGACGTGCAAGTGAGCCGGATAAAGTTTGGTCCACGGCTCAAATGCCGGCCAGTACGCGAGCGTGGCGAACGGCGTCATGCGCGAGGGATCTTTAAGGCTCGCTGCGAGATAGCCGGCGACGGCGCCGTCCGGGGTCAGCGCAACGTACGTCCAATCAGGATAATCGTCGAGGTATTGACCGAGCCACCGATTTCGAAACGCGTCACGCGTGGCGTGATCCTTGAACACTTGCGTGTTGCTCGACTGAAAAAATATCGCGTCGATGTGGGGCATCAAAAGCGCGGTGGCGGGTAGATCGTTGAGGCGCTTTATTGATAGCTCTGGCGGCATGATTGCCTCGTTGGTGCGATTCCCAGAGTCTATCGCGCACTGTTAGTTCAGCGCAAAACAAAATGGGGACGGGCCAGGCCCATCCCCAAATCGATTGCGTTCACCCAGCCGCTTACGCGGAGACAGGTATCACATCAGGCCTAGTAGTAGCGGCACTGATTGTAGCGGCGCCACCAGTAACGGCTACCCGTTACGATTGCTTTGCGCTTCAGCCAGTGGCAGCCACGGCCATACCCGTGGCCATAGCGGTAGCCGTAAGACGGACCGATGATGATCCGCGACCCGCGCCAGCCGCGGTGCCGCCAACCGCCGCCGCGATGCCAGCCACGATTACGGAAACCGCCACCGTGATAGAAGCCACGACCGCCGCCACGATGCATACCGAAGCCGCGACCTTCGCCGCGTCCAACCTGTATGACATCAGACTGAGTCGAGACGGCCGACTTCGACACCGGCAATGCATTGGCCGGTGCGGTCGTCAGACCCGTCATCGCCAGTCCAGCCGTCACAGCCAGCATGGCAAAAAATGATTTCTTCATCCTTGTTTCTCCTCTCTGACGGCACGAGGGGGGAGCTTCGTGCCGTGGTAAGCGCGGATCGAAAAATATCATCCGCTTGCGATGTCAACGCCGACGCCGCAAGCGATCCGTCGCTCTGATCGAGAATCTTTTCGAAAAAAATGCGCGCGCGTTCGTGGATGAATGTACATTCATCAGTCGGGAGATTTCTTTGGTATTTTCGCTCGATCTATGAACGGCTATTCATTTGTCGCGTCATCCTCCGACAACGCCGTCACGAGCTGACGGCGGAACGCCGGGGGCAGATCGACGGGGATTTTAGGCGACGGATCGGTCGCATGATCGGCTGGTTGTTCGTCGGGTTCGTTGATCGCCGCCGCAGATGGATTGACCCCGCCGTAGTTGGGGCTATAGGGCTGCGAAGGGTCGTCGGTTTGATTTCGGATCGATTTCGACGGCGGCGTTTGCGCGGGCAAGCCGTCATCCTCAACGTCGATCGCCGCTTGCGCAACCTGAGCGTTGGCTGGCGGATATTGCGTGCTCTGAGCGCAACCGCCCAGCGCAATTATTGTCGCGACCGCCACTGCGCGCGCGAACGACGCGCAATATCTGTTCGCCGACAAATTGCCGGTCGTCAACGCACAAACTTGAAAACGCATTTACGGGTACTCGCAACGCAACTGACTGTCCTGGATTGAAACAGGAGCCGGTAAACACGCGGTTAAGGGGTGTCTACCTTTTGCGGCTCAGCGGTGCGGCGTCGACGCTACACGGCATCAACGTGGCGCGATGAGGCCTGAGCCCTGGATGCCGTTGAACACCGCCTGCACCGCGATGGCCGCCAGCAAAATTCCAAAGACGCGGATCAAAACGCGTTGTGCCGTCAGGCTCAACATGCGGTTTAATTCATGCGCCAAGGTCAGTAATGCGAGCGTGATCAACATGACGCTCGCGAGTGCAGCCGCGACGATCGCCACGCCGACGGGCTCGCCGTGCGCGTTGGCGGCTAGCAGTATCCCCGCGCTCATCGCGCCGGGTCCAGCCAGCAGTGGCGTGGCGATTGGGAACACCGCGAGGTCGTCGCGCGACTGGGCCTCCTCGCCTTCCAGCGGTGACAACCTCAGTGCGCTGCCTGGGCGCGCGAAAATCATGTCGAGTGCGAGCAGTAAGAGAACAATGCCGCCAGCCGTCTGCAGAGCCGGGATCGATACGCCCAACTGGTGCAGGATCGGCCCGCCGAGCAACGTAAAGAATCCGAGAATGGCTGTGGCGATCAGCGTTGCGCGCAGAGCAATCCGGCGGCGCTCGTCGCGCGGCATCTTCGGCGTCAGGGTTGCAAACAAAACCGCCGCCTCGAGCGGACCAATCGTGGCGAAGAAGGTCGTAAAACTTTTCAGCGCTGTCTCCAGCATGGGCTGCTCCTTCGATCGGTGTCTCGCAGTCCCCCACTCTATCAGCACTCGTTAGGGGATGCTGCTATTACGCGGCGCGCGGCTGCCATATGTGGAACCGCGCGGCGAGGCAAAGCATTTTTTAATAGACAGCAAACGATTCTAACCTAACCTCGATGGGGCTAGGGAGGGCACGGATCGACCATTTAAAGGGAGATTGACAGTGACCAATAGTTTGAAGGACGGCCATCGCGGTGCCGGCGGCGTGGACGGAGATTTTCGCGCGCAGCTCGCGGGCTTCAGTTTGACGACGGCGGAAATCATCTACCGCTTACCCGATTACCCAGCTCTCCTGCAAAGTTATGTATGGCAGGACTACGATATCGCGCCGCGGTTTCCCAAGCTCAAAGGGTTCCTCGAATTTTGGACCGCGAAGCTCGACGGCAAGCTGTTCAAGGTCACCGTCGCGCATTCCAAACTGCTGCGGCCGGCCGAATTGAAAATGATCGGCGCGGAATTCAAGCTGCATTGAACGGCGACTTTAGGCTTTCGATAGTTGAGGCGGCCAGCCTTTCTCCATTAAGTCGCCGACCATCTTGCCGGCATTGATGAGCGCGTGCTTGCCGATCGAGGCGCTCTTGGCCAAACGGTGTGCCGGTTGCAAAATTTAACCGGCCGGAGCTGCTCCGGCCGGTTAAATTTAAAAAACTGGCCGCGTTAGCGTTTGCCGCCGCCGTTATTATCGCGCTGCCAAGTGATGTAGGCGACGGCGACCATGGCGGTCAGCATCATCGTGCCTAAAATGTCGGAGCGGCGGATGAACTGCATCCACAAATCAAAGCCGGCCGAGAAGCCGCTGCGGGCGGTGAGAACGTTGTTGAGGCCGAGGATGATCAGGGCGGTGAGGCACGACAGTCCTGTAATGACAGCCACTTCCACAATGCGTTTGGTCAGGCGCGGGACCGATATCATGTTGCGGCCAATTGCTAATTGCGTGCGCTCAGACATCGTTGCTGCTCCTGTTTGCGTCTCGAATTAATCTCCCTTCTAACAGATTCGCAGGTTTTCAGCGTTATCGGCTCGCGCGCCGCACGCGCTGCAATTTGCGTTTGGCGAGCGCGAGCCAGCGGCGGCAGCTCGGCCGCGCCAAACTGCAGTCGACATCGATGCGCGGCTCAGCCCGGCGCGGTTTTTTCTTGGCGCGTTCGATTGCATCGCCCGAGGGCACAATCCCCGCGTCAAGAGTCTCGCCTTGATCAAGGCGGGCTATGATCGCAATGTCGCGCGCCGACCGGGCGATCAGACCCTCCGCCGTCATGGCGCGCATAAACGGATTGGCACCGACGACGGTTGCTCCGAGCAGCGTGGCCACCAAGTCTCCGGATTTGGCGGAGAGAATTTTGACCGCTCCGCCAGCGCCGACGAGATGCGCCAGCCGCAAGTTCGCAAACGTCGCTTGATGGCCGTTGGCAACAAGGTGCGCGGCGTTTTCTTCCGTGTAGATCTTCGCGGCGCGGCGCGCAAATTTGGGGTCCGTGCGCAGATCGAGAACTTCATGCGGTTTAAGGTCGGCCGTCTCGGTCGCAAACGACGTGCGGGCAATATGCAGCCAGGTCGAGGCGATGAACTGGAAGGGTCCAACCGCCGTCGAGAGCGGATTGCGGGCATTGGCGCGGCCACCCGATTCCGACATCATCAAGCGATCGAGGAACATATCGAGCGTCATCGTGGGCTGGGTTTTGTCGACGATGTTCACCGCCCCATCAGCGGGCGGTTTGCTTTCAGTGGAAGCCGGGGGCTCAGCAGTTTGCGCGCGCGCGGCGCGGGCTGGGACGGCGGTCAGCCAGAGCACCGACAACAAAATTGCTGCTGAGCAAATAGCGCGCATCGTGGCGATGATCCTCCCGGCCGATGAGCTGTCGTCCATAGTTTATGCCCTCAAGGTATCTCGCGCTCAAGGAATTTTCACAGCTCAGGCTGTTGCGTCGCTAGTTGCGTCTGAGTGGCTTGCGCGGTTGGCTTTTACTTTTGCGCGGTCAACGTGGCGGTGTCTTCTTCGGACAACGCAATGTCCGCGGCGGCGATGTTTTCCTCCAGATGGGCGACGCTGCCGGTGCCCGGGATCGGCAACATGACCGGGCTGCGCCGCAACAGCCACGCGAGTGCGATTTGGCCCGGCGTCGCGTCATACTTCCCTGCGATCGCAGCGAGCTTCGAGCCGGGTTTCGCCAACGCGCCATTGGCCAGCGGGTACCAAGGGATGAAACCGATGCCGTGGCGCTCGCAATACTCGACGACGTCTTCGCCGCTGCGGTTCTGCAAGTTGTACATGTTTTGCACGGTCACGACGGGGAAGTATTTCTGGGCTGCTTCGATGTCTTCGCCGGTGACCTGACTCAAGCCGACGTGCTGGATCAAACCTTCCGCTCGCATTTCCGCGATCACGCTGAACTGCTCATCGCGCGGCACCTTCGGGTCGATGCGATGGAGTTGCCAAAGGGGAATCGTCGTCATACCCAAGCGCCGCAAACTGCCTTGAACGGCGTCGCGCAAGTGATCGGGGCGACCGTCGAGATCCCAGACGTCGGGGCCGGAACGGGTTAGCCCGCCTTTGGTGGCGATCAAAATTCCGTCGTAGGGATGGAGCGTCTCACGGATGATGCGTTCCGACACGTCGGGGCCGTAGCTGTCGGCGGTGTCTATCAGCGTCACGCCGAGCTCTCTGGCGCGCTCGAGGACACGACGGGCTTCGTCATGATCCTTGGGTTCGCCCCAGATACCTTTACCGGTGATGCGCATCGCGCCGAAGCCGAGGCGGACGACCTCTATTGCATCGGCCGCCGCGCCGCCGATCCGGAACGTGCCGGAGCGGGCTGCCTGTTTGGCGGGCTGCTTTGCCGATGAGATTGGTGACGTTGTCGCTGCTGACGTTGGGGCCATCGTTCCATTTCGCTTGAAAGAGTGGACCACGTCAGAACCGCCCGGCGGGCAAATGGTTCATTCGCGATGACGACGAGGCGGGATTGCTCCCGCCTCTGAACGTTGCATCAGGGTGCGAGCGAACCGGTTAGCTCTTCAGGGCTTTGTTACACTGGCTGTAATAGCCGCCACCCTTCATAATCCACTTCATGCCGCCGTTGGCATTGGTCGCCTTGTTGGCGTGGTACTGATCCCGGCAGGTGTGCATCCGGGCTTTGCCGGCCGACTCCTTGGCATATTTGGCATCGACAGACTTGGGGAACACGGCTGGGCCAGCGGCTATGGTAGCCGGCTTTGGCTTAGTGGTTTCGGCGGCAGGCTTGGCTGCTTCC
>JANOCZ010000173.1:0-12997 GCA_031412455.1 Hyphomicrobium sp.
GCCAGCCGTCGGCGACCAACGCTGGCGAGCGCCAGTCTTTTCCACGGCTGATCAGTAACCACGCCCACCCCGCGTTGATCAATGACGCGACGATGCTGATCGAAAGACCGAGCGCTGGCTGCTCTAAGCGCACGCCGCCGCTCAACGCCTGATAAGTTTTCGCCAAGATCAGCATGGCCGCGACGATAATCATCGCGCCTTCGAAGATGGCTGCAAAAAATTCCGCTTTGTGGTGGCCGAACGGATGGTCGGCGTCGGCGGGTTTTGTTGAAACATGGATTGCGATGAGGGCCGCGAGAGCCGTCACCACATTGACGATACTCTCGAGCGCGTCGGAGAACAGCGCGACGGAGCCGGACACGAGGTAGGCCGCATATTTGATCGCCATCACAACGGCAGCGACACCGATGTTGATAGCGGCGAGCCGCACGATCTTTGATTGTGTCGGGGACTGTAGGGGCGCTGCTGTCAAACCGTGTTCCTTTAGCGTCGTTCCGCTGTGTTGCCACATCCATCGGGTGTGAGCCAGACCGTGGCGCGAAATACGCAACTGCGGCGCCACCGGCCGGATTCGCCGTTATCCACATGGTGTGCGTGGTAGAGCCTCGCTCCGGCCGCTCGAATCGTGTGGCCATCGCCCTTTGCAGCGCGGACTACGGCCGGGCAAGAGAGGGCTGACACAATGGCAAATTTTACGACACATATTGCCGCCGGGACGGTCGTGTCAGGGTTCTTGGCGACGCTGACTTTGGCAGCGGATGTCGTTGCTCCGGAAAACCTCGTTGCGGTGACGCTGGCTGGCGTTCTCGGCTCCGCATTGCCGGACATCGATCTTAAGGAATCGCGACCGAGCAAGGCAATGTTCGCTGGCCTCGCTATCTTCTTTTCCTTCGCTGTTCTCTTCAATGCCGCCGCAAAGTTCTCGATCGTCGAACTTTGGGTCGTCTGGCTTGGTACTCTGCTGCTGATCCGCTACGGCCTGCATTACATTTTCCACCGGCTCGCGGTGCATCGCGGCATCTGGCATTCGCTGCTTGCGGGCATCTTCTGTTCGGTCGCGACCGCCATCGTGTTTGCCTACGTTCTACATAAGCCGGACGGTGTCGCCTGGCTTGCTGGCGGCTTCATGATGATCGGGTACGTCACGCACCTCGCACTCGACGAAATTTATTCCGTCGATGTTATGGACGTCAGAGTGAAAGCGTCGTTTGGAACGGCGCTCAAATTTCTCGACAAACGGTATCCGTGGTCTTCGCTGGCCATGGCCACTGCGACGGTTGCGCTCATTGTTGCTGCGCCGCCAACGAAGATGTTCGTCGATGGTGTCAATTCGAAAAGTTTATGGAGCGGTCTCCAACACCGTTTGTTGCCGCAGGATAAATGGTTCGGTTTGATTACCGCGCATCGGGCGATGGCGCCCGCGCCACCATTGACGACCGGATCGATCGTGGATGAGCCGGCGAAATAAACGATGCCGCTTAGGCGTTATCGGCGCAGGTCAATCCGCGCGTGTACGTTCTGGTCAGTTGGTTGACGAACGACTGAGCCGTCGCGCTGGTCAATGTCGGTCCCTTGTCAGTGACCGCTATCGCCGTAATGCCATGAACCCCCGACCATAGCGCCCGGCTCGCCAATTCCAGTTTCGCTTGCGGGGCGTTTGGCATAAGAGGCGCGAGAGCCTCTGAGATGATTGCCGATAAATCATTGATGCCCTGGTGTAGCGCCGGCGGCGGCGATGTTCCTTCGGGAAGATTGTGCGTGAAGAGCACGTTCCACATTCGCTTATGATCGATGGCGAAGTCTACGTAGGCGCGGGCTAGGGTGTCGATGTTGTGCTGCGGCTCAGGCCCCAACTGAACGTTTTTGAGAACATCGACGACGTCGGCGATCAATTGAGTTTGAAGCGTCAGAAGAACGTCGTCCAGATTCTCGAAGATGTTGTACAGCGTGCCGGGAGAATAGCCGATCCACTTGGCGATCTCGCGTGCTGACAAGCCTGTCAGTCCGTCGCGTTCAATGATGCCCTGCGCGGCATCCAAAATCCGTTGACGAAGTTCCTCAGGCGAATGCGCTGAACGGCGTGCCATGATTACCACCGACAATCTCGAAGAAATCTACTGCTTAGAAAATTATTTCGTCGACGATAGCATTAGGAAGTACACTCTCACACTACCCTAATTGGGTCAGTCGTTGCAAGACAGTCAGTCTGCGCCGCAGTAATCTGAGATAGTCGATCACAGAATAAAAAACGCCGTTCAAGCTGCATGCTCGAACGGCGTTTTTAGTTGCGACACTGCGCGGCAATTAGCAGTCCTGACCCCCGTAGGCTGGGCAGCGGCCACGCGGGGCATGTGCGATTTGGTCTTTCCACGTCACTTCGACTTTGAAGCCCGGCACTAGATCCGTCAGGATCGGCTTATACTTGTACTCGGCTTCGACCAGGATTGCGGCGTTGCCGGCTGTGATCATGTTCGCCGCAGGCATCGGTTTGGGCGAACCGGGAGACAAGACGGGGTAGCTGTTGTGCGAGAACGACCAAGCGACCGTAGTCGCGCTAGCGCTTTGCGGAGGCGGAGGGGCTTCGATCGCACTGACGCCCATTTTAAGCGAGGTGACGTCGTAGGGCTTCATGATGTGCTCGGCTGCTTTCATCATTCCGGCCATGTCGGCGTCGGCCGATGCTTTGGTCGTGCCGCCAATCTGCTGCTCACGCGCAACCAGATCGCCGATTAGGGCGACCGAGCGTTGAAAGCGCTTGTGCATCATCACGGCGCGGGACGCCTCGATGACGCCGTAGGTCATCATGATGAGCAGCGGCAGAAGATACGCGAACTCGACCGCGGCAACGCCGGAGCAGTTGTCTTTGAAGAGGGCGATCCGAAGTGCCAACCGTTGGCGAAGCGAGAAGGTCATTGGGAGTTATCCGTCTATGAATGCAAGTTGGTCTCAAGGGCCGTTGGCGTAGGGTTCGGTGCGGAACGCAGTCGCTGTCTGCATCATCATCGACTTGTCGGTCATGTTGCCAATCTTTACGAACGGGATCTGTTGAGCAAATTCCCATTTGTAACATGTCGTGACGACGACGATATCGCTGGCATCGCCGGCGTAAGCGGCGATCGGCTCGCTGCCGCCGGCTGAGTTGGTCGCGACAGTACCGTCGGCGTTTAGGCACGCCTTCGGAGCGATGGTCTGCCAATCTGCGTACTTCTGTACGAAGACCTGTACCTTATTGCACTTGATCCAATCGCCAGCTGCGGCGCAGACCTTGGTTTTGAAGTCGTTGACCGTCATGTTGTCTTTTTGCGCTTGTCCCGTGCGAACGAGGCGGCTCGTTTGGTCCATGCCTTTGTCAAGTGAGTTCATGACAAAGAAGTACATCGCAAAGCCGATGAGCATGAACACGAGCATGAAAAACGGGAACGAGACCATTGCGAACTCAATCGCTGTCGCGCCGTCTTCGTTTTTCTTGAAGCCCGGGATCTTGGCAAACCAATTCGGAATTTTCCGCTGACGCAAACGCATAACAATCCTCAATGCAGGCCTATCAAGAGCAACTGCAACATAGGACTGGAGCGATTAAAGAAGCATTTAGTCTGTCGGAGATCCGAAGAGTTGGTTGATAAGCCGTTAATTTTCCAAAGCGCGAGAAAGGCTGCACAACTTGTTTTGCGCTCATAGGCGGCTACAAGCAGGCCGCCTATGTATAATGTATCTGCGCAGTCTTATTGGCCGGCCTGCCCGCCAGATGACTCAGCTGAGCCTTCAGAGAAGCGGGTCTTGTCGCTGTTGTGCTTCTGGACCATTTCGAAGTAGCCCTTGTCGTCGCCGATCGTCAGATTGGTCTCGCAGTTGGGCGAGCAGGAATAGGTGAAGCGCGTGCCCCCCTTATGAAGGTTGACGACGCGGCGATCGTCGCGTTCCACGACAACGCGCTGATCCTGGATGACATTGCGGTCAGCATCGAGCGCGATGACGTTGGTGATGCCGAAGGTCTTGCCGGTGACGACCAGCAAGTTGCCGCCTTGCAAAGAGACGTCGGCGATCGACGGGTTACCGATGATGATCTCAGTTGCAGGTCGCGGTAGTCTCAGCAACTGGGATTGGTCATAGCGTACAATCAGGTCAGCTGCCGATGCCGGCTGCGCCCCCGCCCAGCCCGAGACGATCGCCAACGACACTAAAATACTTGTGGGCTTCAGTACCCAGCCGGTGATCGCGGAAAAAACAGCTCTTAGGCGCATGACGCAAAGTCCTCTTCGAAAGCCTTGGGCCCTATCAAGTCAGCAAATGATGAAAGAACTGCAAACGCCTGTGTCGATTCCGGACCAAGCGCCTGTTTTGATCTGCTGCTTTGTGCGTCGTCTCAAATTTTTTTCGCGGTCGCCGCGTTCCATCGGGATTTTTATGGCGCCTCGTTGCCCAGAACTTCGGCGCTGCGAGTAGTCTTGCCGGGGCGTTTTATTATCGGGCGCTGACGAATGACCCTGGAACCTTACAACTTAATCTAGCGGCCTCACAGACGTTCAAAGTCTATCTCGCAATATAAACCTAGTATTAATCAAGCAAAATCAATTTCTTCAGCTGATATCGAATATTTAATCAATATAATCTGCGTATTTCTTTGGAAATGCAGCAGGGTCGCGCTCGGATTGCAATCCAGCCTAAGTAATTAACATTAGTGCAAGAGGTATTTATTTGAATTTTGGCGCGTTTTACCTGCCCTTAACTTATGCGCGGTACATTCACGTCAGTTCAGCGGTGAGGAGGTGCTCCCCCGAGGAACCGGATCGGACCATCACTTCAGTGTAAATTCGGAGAGAGTAAAATGACCATGTTTTCGCGCTTCATGAACGACGAGTCGGGTGCAACTGCTATCGAATACGGCCTCATCGCTGCCATCATCGGCGTCGGCATCATCCTTGGCCTGCAGAACGTCCGCACGGAACTTCAGGGCACCCTGACGAAGGTTCAGACGGAACTCAAGAACGCCAGCAACTAAGCTCAACTGCTGGCTTGAGCTGGCACTTGAGACTCTATTCAGCGCGACAGCGTTGGTCGGAAGCGCCTGGAGATTATGTCTCCGGGCGTTTTCCGTTTTGGGTGCGACGCATGGTCGTGACCGTGATTTTTCGCGCAACTCCAACATCGCCCGTGCTGCGAGCACGCAATGTTAAAGAAGATGCCGTTATATTCCAGCAAGTCTGGGCTTGAGATCGAGACTCCCGAATAGCAGCGTTGAGTGTTCACATGAAAAAGTTTTTACGGTCGTTCACGACGTTTGCTGACGATCAGTCGGGTGCCACGTCCATCGAATATGCGCTGATCGCCGGGATTATCTCGATCGCAATCGTGTTGTCGTTGACCAACGTCAAGACTGAATTGCAGGGCACGATGACCAAGGTGCAGACCGAGCTCAAGAACAACGGAAACTGATGCGCTATGGCCCGCTAAGCAGGCCGGCCTTAATCTGCGATTAACCGTGACCGTGCTTTGCTCTCCGGGATAAAATTCCTCGCATAGGAGACGTCAGGTGATCGAGTTTGCGCTACTACTCGTGTTTCCGATGGCCATGGCGTTCGCTGCGGCCAACGACCTCTTCACGATGAAGATCCCCAATAAGATATCGCTGGTTCTGATTGCTGCATTCGCCGTTGCGGCGCTCTACGTGCGGCTGCCGGTCGAGGATGCAATGAAGTATGTCGGCATTGGTGCTGCCGTGCTGGCTGCCGGATTCGTCATGTTTTCCATGCGTCTCCTCGGCGGCGGCGATGCGAAGCTGATGGCTGCTGGCGCGCTGTGGATGGGGCCTGATCACGCATTACTCTATATTGCCTACGTGACAATATTCGGTGGGCTGCTGTCAGGCTTATTCCTCGCGTACCGTAAGTTTGTGCCGGTGAACGCCGAAGTGGTTCCGTCATGGGCGGTCCGGCTGCATGCACAAGGCACCGGCATTCCTTATGGCATGGCGATCGCGGCCGCCGGTCTCGTCATGTATCCGTCGACGATTTGGTACCAGCTGTTGCAGGGCTGATTTGGCCGTAACATTCAATCGGTTTCCCGCGGGCGCATCGCAGTCGATGTGCCCGCTTTGCGTTTCATCATTCATTGACGCTGTTACTAAGCTTTGTCTCGTGTGTGCAATTTCGAAACGACGATTAACCTGACATTGACGTTTGTCGCGCATCTTCGAACTTCAGATTTCCGAATTCTGTTTCGAAGGACCTGCGTGCGCGATGAAAAAAGCTCAGCTCATTGCCATTTCTGTCGCCGGCGGTGCGGCGCTGCTCGCTTTCTATTTCGCGAGTTCGTTCATTCAGCCGCCGCCCCAGGCGGTTGTCGTGCCTACGCAAGTCGATACCGTCCAAGTGTTGGTCGCTGGTACCGATATTGCGGTTGGACAGATTGTCAACGAAGGCAATTTCCGGTGGTTGGCGTGGCCGAAAGAAGCGGCGCAGCGCGGCTATATCACGGATGAAAACGGTGGTGAGCGGCGGAAGAAAGAACTTGCCGGTTCGATTGCCAGAGCGCCGTTCCTTTCGAACGAGCCGATCACGCCGCAGAAACTCATCAAGGCCGGCCAGGGCGGTGTGTTGGCTGCGATTCTGCCCGGCGGAATGCGCGCCATTTCTACGAAGATCGATCCAAAGACTGCCGCTGGCAGTCTCATTCTGCCAAATGACCACGTCGATGTCATTCTGATCCGCCGGCTGCGGAGTAAATCAGGCACTGAGGAAATCGTCAGCGATACCTTGTTCCGTAACGTTCGCGTCATTGCGATCGGTCAGCAGATCGAGACCAAGGAAGGCAAGAAGGCAGCAGACGGCGCGGCCACAACCGCGACGCTCGAGCTGACCCCGCGGCAGACCGAGATGATGGCTCTCGCCAACTCGATGGGTGAAATTACGCTGGCATTGCGCAGCATTGCCGATCTCAGCACAGATCCGGCGGCATCCGGTGGAATGGACTTCAATAAACAGCGCGGCAGTGCCGTGAGAGTTCTGCGTTACGGGGCCAAATCCCGCGTGTACGGCGTCAACTGAGTAATATCGAGCAGTCGTCGTCTAACAAGGCAGAAAACCATGTTGAATAAAGTTGGCCTCATCCGTCGGCCGATGGCCGGTGCAATCGTGACGCTTCTCGGTGCAGCCTCTTTTGGCGCGTCGATAGCGGCTGGTCCTGCGCTCAAAGGCGGTGAGCCGAACGTTGAGGCGGGCCGCGCCATTCCTGCTGCTAGTGCGCATCAGTCCTTCATACGGATCAGCGATTCCGAAGCGATGCCGGTACGGCGCAATCTCAAGATTGGTCTGGGCAAATCAGTTCTGATCGAGTTTCCGCGCGATATTCGCGACGTGATGGTTTCCAATCCCGGCGCCGTTGATGCCGTGGTGCTCAGCTCGAACCGCGTCTTCCTGCTAGCGCGCAAGATTGGTGAAGCCAACGCTTTCTTCTTCGATACGTCGGGCGATCAGTTCGCGACGATGGAACTCTATATCGAGCGCGAAACTGCGGCTCTCGAGAGCCTTCTTAACCGCACGATCCCGGGCTCGAGCATCAAAGTCGAGATGCTGAACCAGACGGTTGTCCTGACCGGTCACGTCAAAAATCCGACAGATTCGGTGCGAGCCGCCAACATCGCGCGGCAGTTCTCGACGGTCGAGTATGAAGTCTCGCAGAAGGACGTGTCGGACGGCGCCTCGGTCAAGAAGTTCGAGAAGTCGGAGAACGAGACGGTCATCAATATGCTCGTCGTCGAAGCCGAAGAGCAGGTCATGCTCAAGGTGACGGTTGCCGAAGTGCAGCGCTCGCTGATGAAGCAGATGGGCATCAATCTTGGTGGCGTTATCAATGCCGGCAATTTCTCGACTACGCTGCTGACCGAAAATGCTCTGCCGCTGACCGCTGCGGCGGGTCTCGGCCGGCTGCCAATTTTCGGGCAGAACACCAGAATCGACGGTCAACAAGCCTGCGGCGTCGCTGGCCAGCTGTGCGCCTACAATCCGGGTCCGGGTAATAACTCGTTTGGTAACTCGGGTTTGACAGGTGGTTGGCAGGGTAACAGTGGTGGCATCAATTCGGCCATCCGTATGCTGGAGCGCGATGGTCTGATCCGCACGCTTGCTGAGCCGAACCTTACGGCTGTATCTGGCGAGCCCGCCAAGTTCCTCGCGGGTGGCGAGTATCCTGTCCCCGTCGTCGATAACGTCGGCGCGCTGTCGGTCCAGTATAAGGAGTTTGGTGTCGGGTTAGCATTCACGCCGATCGTTCTGTCGGAAGGGCGTATCAGCCTCAAGATCGAAACCGAAGTCAGCGAGTTGACGACGCAGGGCGCAGTCACGCTGTCGGGCATTTCGATCCCAGCCTTGAAGAAGCGTCAGGCGAAATCAACCGTCGAGCTGCCATCAGGTGGAACGCTGGCACTGGCTGGCCTCATCTCGGACGATACGCGGCAGAACATCGACGGCTTTCCAGGTGCGAAAGACATTCCGATCCTCGGCACGCTGTTTCGCAGCCGTGACTTCATCAAGTCCGAAACGGAACTCGTCGTCATCGTCACGCCGTACCTCGTGAAGCCGGTGTCGCGCCAGGAAATTGCAACACCAGCTGACGGTCTCGTCGCATCAACCGACATGAAGGCAAACTTCCTCGGCGAGATCAATCGGATCTACGGCCGCAGCGAAGCACCTCCCGCCGGCGATCTCAAAGGCGACTACGGTTTCATCGTCGAATAGCTCAGGTTCCGGAGACGTATCATGACGTGCGCAAAAACATCTTCTGGCAAGCCGTCGCTGAGTTTCGCGGGTGTTGCCAAAATTCTACCCGTCGCTCTGGCGGCCCTGGCGCTCGCTGGGTGCCGTCCGGAAGGTCCGACCACTCAGGTCGCCGGATGGTCGCTCGTCGATCCCGAACAACGCCATCCCATTCTCGTGTCGCAGGAGCCAGCGTCGCTTAACTTGCGTGTCGCGCCGGGATCGCAAGGCCTTACTCCGCAGCAACGTGCCGAAGTCATCGGGTTCACGAGCCAGTACAAAGCGGGCGATGCTGGCAACAGCCGGTTGATCATTTCCGCACCGAGCGGGGCTGCCAACGAAGGCGCGGCGATGGCGGCCGCCGAAGATGTCAGGGCGCTGTTGTTGGACGGTGGCTTCCCGGAATCTCTCGTGGCCATCGAGGCCTATCACGATGAGGGCGCCGCGCCGCCGGTTCGCGTGTCCTACATGCGCTATGTCGCCAAGGGACCTGAGTGCGGACACGACTGGTCTGAAAATCTGGCCCGGAGCGCGCGCAATATCGGGCATCCGAATTTCGGTTGTACCCATCAGCACAATTTGGCGGCGATGGTCGTCAACCCCGCCGACTTACTTGGGCCGCGGACCATGGGTGAGCGCTACTCCGACCGCCGCGACACCGTCATGTCGGCGTGGACGAAGGGCAAGAGCACCGGCGCCGAGAAGAACGAAGACGAACGCGTACGTGTCAAAGGCGCCGAATAAACTCGAGGGAAGTTATGTCGAACCAGGCTCAAGCTACACAATTTGAAGACGAGCTCAGCGGCGACGCCGGTCTCGTCGATCCTGCAGCGGCAGAGCGGGCGCGTCCGATACCGCGTATTTCGATCCAGGCATTTTGCGATGATCAGCGGGCGGCCGAGGTTCTCCAGTACGCAGCGGAAGACCGCAGACTGTCCAAAGCGCACGTCAGCGTGCACATGGGCGGCATTGCCGCGGCCATCGCGCATTACGTGGATAGCCCCACGCCAAATCTGATTATTGTCGATAGCGCGCTCAAGAGCTCGGCGTTGCTACCGGAACTCGACATCCTGGCGCAGAGCTGCGATCCGGGCACCAAAGTCATTATCATCGGCCGCTACAACGATGTGCTTCTCTATCGCGAACTTTTGAAGCGCGGCGTCAGCGAATATCTGGTTTCGCCAATCGACCCAATGGGGTTGATGGAGAGCATCTCCAATCTCTACAACAATCCCGACACCGATCCGGTCGGGCACGTCTTTGCCTTCATTGGTGCCAAGGGCGGTGTGGGATCATCGACCGTCTGTCACAACGTTGCGTGGACGCTGTCGGAAGTTCTCAAATCCAACGTCACGATCGCCGATCTCGATATGGCATTTGGGACGACCGGCCTCGATTTCAATCAGGATCCGGTGCAGGGCATCGCCGAAGCGCTGGCCGCGCCCGAGCGGCTCGACGACCAGCTCCTCGATCGTCTGTTGACGAAATGCTCGGAGCATCTGTCGATCTTTGCGGCGCCAGTCGTTCTCGATCGCGATTACGAGATCTCGGCTGACTCGTGCGAGATGGTCATCGATGTCGTGCGCCAGAACGTGCCGTACGTCGCCGTCGATCTGCCGCACGGTTGGACGCCTTGGAGCAAACGCGTCCTGATGCAGGCCGACGAGGTGATCATCACCGCCGTGCCTGATTTAGCCAACCTGCGCAATGCCAAGAATATCGTCGATCTGCTGAAATCGGCCCGCAAAAACGACTCGAAGCCGCATCTCGTCATCAACATGGCCAACGTGCCTAAGCGCCAAGAAATCACGCTCAAAGAGTTCGAGCAGGCGCTCGACCTCAAGGCGATCGCGGTCATCGACTACGATTGCGAAACGTTCAGCCAGGCATCCAACAACGGCCAAATGGTCGAAGAAATGAATGCGAAGGCGAAGGCCGCCGAGAGATTCCGCGAGATTGCGTTGGCGATGACGCATCGCCGCGATGTCAAAGCCGATAAGCCGGCGGCATCGCCGTTCGCGTCGTTCGCGCCGCTGTTCGAAAAATTCAAACTCAAGCGTTAGAGGCACTTCATCATGTTCGGCCGGCGATCAAACGAGCCTGCGGCGCCTAAGCGTATCGCTCCTCAAGCGGTGCCCAACGCGCCGCCGCAGCCCGCAGAAGTCAAAGTGGCGGCCAGTCGGCAGCAAGCTGCGGTCGCGGCGGCACCGCCACGTGCAGAACCTGCGCCCGAGCCTCAGCGCAAGCATTCGGAAGAGTACTACGACGTCAAGACGACGGTGTTCAACGCGCTGATCGATACAATCGACTTGACGCAGTTGGCCAAGCTCGACAGCTCGGCGGCGCGCGAAGAAATTCGCGACATCGTCAGCGAGATCATTCAGATCAAGAACGTCGTCATGTCGATTGCCGAGCAGGAGGAGCTGCTCGAAGACATTTGTAACGACGTTCTCGGTTACGGTCCGCTCGAGCCATTGCTGGCGCGTGACGACATCGCTGACATCATGGTCAACGGCGCCGGTACGACCTTCATCGAAGTCGGCGGCAAGGTGCAGAAGACCGGCGTTCGCTTTGCCGACAACCAACAGCTGATGAACATTTGCCAGCGCATCGTCAGCCAGGTCGGCCGCCGCGTCGATGAATCGAGCCCGATTTGCGACGCGCGTTTGCCGGACGGGTCGCGTGTCAACGTCATTGCGCCGCCGCTCGCCATCGATGGGCCGTGCCTTACCATTCGTAAGTTCAAAAAGGACCGGCTCAAGCTCGAGCAGCTGGTTAAATTCGGATCGATCACGCCGCAAGCCAAGGTCATCCTCGAGGTCATTGGCCGCGTTCGCTGCAACATCATCATCTCGGGCGGTACGGGTTCGGGCAAGACGACGCTGCTCAATTGTATGACCGGCTCGATCGACATGGACGAGCGCATCATCACTTGCGAGGACTCCGCTGAACTTCAATTGCAGCAGCCGCACGTTGTGCGTCTTGAGACGCGCCCGCCTAATCTCGAAGGCGAAGGCGAGGTCAAGATGCGCGACCTCATCAAGAACTGTCTGCGTATGCGGCCTGAGCGGATCATCGTCGGCGAAGTCCGCGGACCGGAGGCCTTCGACCTTCTGCAGGCTATGAATACGGGTCATGACGGTTCGATGGGAACGCTGCACGCCAACAGTCCCAGAGAAGCGCTGAGCCGTCTCGAATCCATGATCATGATGGGCGGCTACGCGCTGCCGATCAAGACGATCCGCGAGATGATCTGCGGCTCGGTCGATGTCATCGTGCAGGCTTCGCGTCTGCGTGATGGGTCGCGCAAAATCACGCACATCACCGAAGTGCTCGGCATGGAAGAAGATACCGTGACGCTGCAGAACATCATCGTGTTCGAAATCACCGGTGAAGATGCCAACGGCAAGATCGCCGGCCGGCATCGCTCGACGGGTATTGCGCGGCCACGCTTCTGGGAGCGCGCTGAATACTACGGCGAGACTGATCGCTTAGCGCGGGCGCTGGCTGAATCTGAAGTCGCCGACGGCAACGGCAACCCACTTGGAGAGCAGAATGCTTGACGGTTCAATGGGTCCCTATTTCGTTGCCGGCCTGATCGCGCTCGCGTTCGCGGGCGTGGTGTTCGCTTTCCTGTTTCCCTACATCTCGGGCGATCGCGAAAAGGAAAAGCGGCTTGCCGGCGTTACCGAAAACCGTTCGCGCAAGATGGGCACTGTCGTTGCCGACGCGCCAACCAGCCGAAAGAAATCGGTCGCCGATACGCTGAAGGAAATCGACACGCGCGCGAAGGCCAAAGAGAAGGTCACCATTCGCCTGCAGTTGCAGCGTGCTGGCCTACAAATTTCGCCGCGCGACTTTTATATCGGTAGCGCCGTCAGCGGCGTTGCGTTCGGTGCAATTGCCTTCTTCGTGCTGGGGACGCCGCCGATCGGCGGGCTCGTCGCGGGGTTTGTCGGCGGGTTTGGCTTCCCGCGCATGTTTCTCAGCAAGCTCGTCAAGCGCCGCCAGGCCAAGTTCATCGGCGAATTGGCTAACGCCATCGACGTCGTCGTGCGTGGCGTGAAGTCCGGTTTGCCACTCAACGAATGCCTGCAGGTGGTGGCGCGCGAAAGTCCAGATCCGCTTGGCGGCGAGTTTCGCGAAGTCGTTGAGCAGCAGCGCCTCGGCGTCACGCTTGCTGAATCGCTCGATCGCATGTGCGACCGGCTGCCACTCGCCGAAGTTCGCTTTCTAGCGATCGTGAT
>JANOCZ010000174.1:0-1509 GCA_031412455.1 Hyphomicrobium sp.
GGGTGACGGCAATCGTCTTGCCCATATGAAGTCCGATTTTGCTGACGATCGGCGCCTTGCTGGATGCGCTATTATAATCAGCAAAAGCGCGTTGAATGGCAATCGCGCACAGGAAGGCGTCGCGGGGATTTGAAAAAGCGGCGTTGACGGCGTCACCAACCGTTTTGACAATCGCCCCTTCGTTTCTGCGGATCGCCGTTCCGGCGATAGAGAAGAATTCTCTGACCAGCTGATAGGCTTTGACATCGCCTGACTGCTCGTAGAGCGCGCTCGAACCTTTCAGATCGACGAACATGATCGTTACGTGATCGATCATCAGGTGATCACCTGGCCGCAGGATAGAATCGTCAAACAGATCACGAAACGCTTGCTTCGAAATCGCCTGATCGGCCGTTAGCGCCTCAGCCGACCACGATACTTCGTCTATAATGAATGTGACCGGACGTGCCGTGGTATTCGTGAACGTCACGAGCCCTGGCCGCGATTGCGGCGACAAGCGGATTGCATCAGCCTCAGCGATCGCATCAGGAAAGCTGCCGTCTTGACAATCCACAAACACTTCCGGTCCTGGCTGCAACATTCTGATACGAAGCCGCGTTGCCGGCAATCCGGAATGATCAATCGCGATCGACGCACCGGCTTCGACTGTCATTTGCACCCAAATGTGCGGCGTTGTCATCGGGCCGAACAGGCAAAATTCGCGGTCATCAGACGGGCGCACGCGGCGGCTTGGAAAGAAAGTCATTTCGACATTCTTAGCGTAGTCGCGACTGTAGTCGATATTGCAGCTGGTGCAGTGCGCGGTGATTGGCAGTTGATCAAGTGCGACGGCTTTCGCCTTGGCGCCTTGGCAGCGCGGACACAAGAGATCCCAGCTGATGCCGAGTAGTTTATCATGCGCAGCTTGCAGGCAAAGTTCGATGACGTGGGAATTTGGAACGCCCCATCGCTTAGCCAACGCCAGAGGACGGATGCGGCGGACATCGATCTCGGATTGTGTTCTTATAAACTCAGCAAGGCGCGGACCGAGCCGATGTCCGTAGGCGCTTTGCGATATTGATACCAATGCCTTTTGCATCAGCTCCGCCGAACCCGGCAGCAATTTCGGCGGTATTGTCTCGAATTCTGCTGCGGTTTCGCCACGGGCAAACTGAAGCGCCTGATCGGCAAGTTTGTCGAACCGCTTCTTTGTCGATGGAAAGAAAGTTGTTGTGAGAAGGATCCACCCGAGCCAGTTTCTAGGCTGAGCCGTCAGGATGTATTCCGCGCGGCATCCATCACCGTCCGGGTAGAAATTCAGCGTGGCACACAGCGTCGCCAGCGGGCCGCTTATGAATCGCCTCTCATGCCGGAACCAGGAATTCTTCACCCAATTGGTTGGAATTTCCTGCCAATCGACGGAAACAGGACCGACAGTTGCTTTGCCGAAAAACGCGACCGACCCGTCATTCTGCGAAATTTCTGTGACTTGGTATTTTGGCAGCTGGGCTGCTTCGTTGAAACGTTCCG
>JANOCZ010000175.1:0-5107 GCA_031412455.1 Hyphomicrobium sp.
ATGAAATGGCCGTGCTACCCTCGACCAGTCCCGCTGCCACACGCCCGTTCACTGAAAAGGTCGTACTTTGGCGCGCATTTCTGCTGTCATAAAACCGCTCATAATCTTGAATTTTGAAACTAGCCCTTTGGTGCGCCAGCCGGGGCAGGCGCCTCGCTCGCCGCATCATTCTTGACCGGAGGCCATGACGTATCGTCGGCACGTCCGGGCTTCGGCGTGAGCCGCTCGCCCTTGACCAGCAACCGGAAGTACGGCGCCGTCGTCGGCGACCTTGTCCCTCGCGCCTGTTTGCTGCTGGGTGAAATCGACGTCATCAACGTCAACCCACCGGCCAATTGATCGACGAGCAGATCACCAGCTTGCCCAGCACTCTCCCGGCGCGCCATCAACGCGACGACTGACGCTGGAATGGGCGGCCTAACGATATCGACGTTGACGGTTTCCTCGCGCCCATTCGAACCCGCGACCTTGAACGCGATGCGGCCATTGTCGGCCTTCTGGTCGCCGGAGGAATCCGCGGTCGTTGATGGCGACGTCCCGTCAGTCTTCGCCGCTTTGACGAGCGGCGTCGACCCCGGTTGCCCCGTTGCACCTTCAGCCGCGGGCGACGACGGTGCGGGAGTTTTAACGGCATTGTCGGGATTGATTTTCACCTGCTCAGCTTCGGCGCCAAGCAGCGGCACGTTCCGGTTGGCCTTCGCCTGATTGAGATCGCGCCGCAATTCTTTCTCGACGAAATGTGCAAGCTTGCGATTTCCAGCCTCGCTGAAATGAATGCCATCCGGGTCGCGCAACAGGCGGATTTTACCGGCGAGATCTGGCCCGTAAGCTGAATAGGCACCCGCCTCGTCGGCAAAGCCGGCGGCCGCATCGATGAATTTGAAACCGTTGAGGAACGCGCGTTCGCGGATGACCTCGTTCATGACCTGCGCTTGCTCGTTGGCATCGATGCGCTCGAGCGTCGGCAAGCCGACCCAATAGACGCTAGAGGTTTTGCGCTTGACGGCTTTCATGATGCGATCGAGCCGCTGCGTATACTCAACGATCCAATCAGCACTGGCGATTGGCACGCGCCGTCCCGCAGCGTTCTTGAATGAAACGCGATCGTCTTCGCCCATCATCACGACGGCGACGCTGATCGGCTCACGCGCGATTGCGTCCTCGAACGCGGCGGCCTTGGCCTGAAAATCAGCCGCCATCAGCCCAGAGAATTCTCGCGTCTTGCGCTGAATGTTGAGCCGCGTGTCGGCACCGAGCGCTTCGACGACGCCGTCCATCATGCCGTCTGCAAACGAATCCCCGATGATCGTGAGTTGATACGTGTCGCCTTCCGGGAACGGCGTTAGGAAGTTGGCAGCGTTGTCGTCCTCAGCCGCAAATACCGGCGTTGTCCGCAGCACAAACGCCTCAAACGTCCAACCAGCTGCCAGCGCGACAGCCAGAACAAAATGCGAAGCGAGTGGTGCGTGCCGTTTCATCGAGCCATATTCATAGAGCCTGTCTGCAGGCAGCCATCGGCAAATCATAGTCTCGATAGTAGACGCTGGCCGCCCGCCGATCCAATCCTGATTTATGGCAAATCAACGCTGTGCATGGGCATTCGCGTGCGACAGCACGGCGTCCGAAGGCCAGCAATCGATTTTGAGCCCGCTCGTCTTTTGATAAAGGCCGATTTGCTTGCGCGTATTCGAGCCTATCTTGCCGTCGGTTTTATCCATCGGATAGCCGAGCGCCTTGAGCCGCGCCTGCAGATCATGGACCGTCCGCGTTTTCGGCTGCTCGAACGGCTTCCACGGCGTCGCGAAATCTCCGTTGCCGCGTATGCGGTCGGCGAGATGCCCGACGAACAGCGCGTAGAGATCCGACGTGTTGTAGAGCCGGATAACTTTGAAATTCTCCGGCGCGAGGAAAGCCGGCCCGTACGCTCCCGCTGGCATCATGAGGTACGCCGTCTGCGCCAGCTCCGCCTGACTGAACGATTTCTTCTTGGCGGGCGCATAGCCGAGCCTCACCCACTCGGCGATCGGCCGCGCATCGGGCGGCCCCTCGAGCGAGCAATCCGTCCGCGCGCCAGGCGTAACTTCATAGCCCCACGCCTCGCCGCGCACCCAGCCCTTGCCTTGCAGTTGTCGCGCCGCCGACGCTAGGGCATCGGGAATCGAACGCCAGATATCCGTGCGCCCATCGCCGTCGCCGTCCGCTGCATGCTTGAAATATTCAGTCGGCATGAATTGCGTCAGACCAACCGCGCCGGCCCACGATGATTTCATATCGGAGCGCGGAATGCCCGCCTGCAACATCTTCAGTGCGGCGATGAATTCAGCGCGAAACAACTCTTTCCGCCGGCCTGTGTAGGCAAGCGTCGCCAAAACTTCGATGGCATCATGCGGCAGATTGTAAGAACCATAAGACGTCTCGCGACCCCAAATCGCCACGAGAATATAAGGATCGACGCCACTTGCAGCTTCAATCTGCTTCAACGCTGCGTCGTGCTGCTTGAAAAATCCGCGCCCCTGGGCTGCGAGTTTCTCCATGTACGGCTTCGATAAATAATCGGCAGCTGTCTTTGTAAATTCTGCTTGCCCCGAGTTGTCGGGAACTTTCGGCCGCCCCGGAATCTCGAGATCTGGCAATTTGTAATTGGGCGCGATGCCCCGGACCGCAGCATCGAACGTTTTCCGCGACACACCCTCTTTCGCGGCGTCTGTATAGACGCCCTGGAGAAACGCATCGAACTGCGCATCGGCACGCGCAACGTCGCTCGCACCGGCAGCAACGGCCGCCGCAACTACGACTAAGCGCAACCCAGTGAAAATCGCAGAAACGTATCGTCCAGCCACGTAACTCTCCGCCGCAAATCGTCCGAAGCGCGATCCGCGCTTCACGCAATCAAAATGCCGCCGTTGAGGGCTTTTTTGCGGCCTAGGAGGCAGCCTTGAGCCCATCGACCCGCTTTTCCCAAGCCAGAGCCTGGGCGACGATCTTGTCCAAGTCGTCGTGTTCGGGCATCCAGCCGAGCTGCTGGCGAATTTTAGCCGATGCCGCCACGATCGCCGCCGGATCGCCAGGACGCCGCGGTGATAACTTAACGGAAAAATCGACGCCCGAGACGCGCTTCACGGCGCTGATGACCTCGTGCACCGAAAAGCCCTTCGAGTACCCGCAGTTGAAAATGTCCGACGCGCCGCCTTTACGCAAATGCGCCAGCGCCGACATGTGCGCCCGCGCCAAATCCTTGACGTGAATATAGTCACGCACACACGTCCCGTCATGCGTTGGATAATCGGTGCCGAAAACCTCCATCTGCGAACGCTTCGCCAGCGCCGTCTCGCACGCAACCTTGATCAGATGCGTCGCCCGCGGCGTCGATTGTCCCGAGCGGCCTTGCGGATCGGCACCTGCCACATTGAAATAGCGCAGCGCCACATAGCGAAAATCATGCGCGATCGCCGCGTCCGCCAACATGATCTCAGTCATGAGCTTCGATGACCCATAAGGCGACATCGGCGCCGGCACAGCCGTTTCGCTGACCGGATTTTCTTGCGGATTGCCGTAGACCGCCGCCGTCGATGAGAAGATGAATTGCTTGACGCCGCTCTCGACGGCCGCCTGAATGAGCCCGCGCGATTTGACTGTGTTGTTCAAATAGTACCCGAGCGGATCGGCAACCGACTCCGGCACCACGATCGACCCGGCGAAATGGATGATCGCCGTCACTCCATGCTTTTTGATCGTCGCCTTGACCGTGTCCGTGTCGGCGATGTCGGCCACGACAAGATGAGCCGCTGGCGCAACCGCCCACTTGAATCCCGTCGATAGGTTGTCGATGACCACGACATCCTCACCGGCATCGCACAGCTCCAACACCATGTGGCTGCCGATATATCCAGCTCCACCCGTAACAAGGACGCTCATTGTTGCAACACCGCTCCGATATCTATAGCACGTCGCTTGACCCGCTCCGTATGCGCCCTCATCTCAGCACGAAGGAACGTTACGGCGTTAATCACCCTTTAACCGGGGGCACTAGCCCTCGTTCCCGTCCCATACCACAGCAAAGTTAAAGCTGCTTTAGACCGCACCCGGAGAATGTCATGACGAGCGCCAAGAAGCCTATTCGCAAGGCGGTTTTCCCCGTCGCCGGCCTTGGTACGCGATTTCTCCCTGCGACAAAATCGGTCCCCAAGGAGATGCTGACCGTCGTCGATCGCCCGGTGATCCAGCACGTCGTCGACGAAGCCCGCGCCGCCGGCATCGAACATTTCATCTTCGTCACCGGCCGCAACAAGGCCGTCATCGAAGACCACTTCGACAATCAATTCGAGCTCGAACGCATGCTCGGTGATCGCGGCAAAGCCGCCGAACTGCAAGCCCTCCTCGATGATCTTCCAGGCGCTGGCCAAACAAGCTTCACTCGTCAGCAAGCCCCGCTCGGTCTTGGTCACGCAGTCTGGTGCGCGCGCGATATCGTCGGCGACGAACCGTTCGCGTTGCTGCTGCCCGACATGCTCCATCACGGCAAATCTGGCTGCCTCTCCGATATGATGTCGGCCTACCACGAACACGGCGGCAATCTGGTCGCCGTCGCTCCCGTTCCCGACGATCAAACGCATCAGTACGGCATCGTCGGCGTCAGCGACGCCAAAGCCAAAGTGTCAGCGATCTCTGAGATGGTTGAAAAGCCAAAGGCCGGCACGGCGCCCTCGAACTTACACATCACCGGCCGCTATATTCTTCAGCCCGAGATTTTTGGGATGCTCGCCACGCAAGCCAAGGGTGCCGGCGGCGAGATTCAGCTAACCGACTCGATGATCGGTCTCATGAACGACGCCAAGCAACCGTTCCACGCCGTCCGCTTCGATGGCCAAATTTACGACTGCGGCTCGAAAATCGGTTTCCTGACCGCCAACGTCGCCTATGCGTTGGCTCGCGAAGGCCTTGGCGACGAATTGCGCGCCGAACTGAAGAAGCTGATGTAATCGGCCGTTATCGGCGCAACCTCACGCCCATGCGGATTTCATCGGCATCGTAGTCGCTTGAACTCCCGACACCGTCGAAGTTGATATGCGCATATCTCGAGAACAGCACCACGTCGCTGTTGACGAAG
>JANOCZ010000176.1:0-12189 GCA_031412455.1 Hyphomicrobium sp.
TTGCGCGATCAGGCGCGTGAGTACGCGTTGCTCAAGCGTTTGGTCGAGCAGACTAAAGGCGGACGGGGCGACGGCCAAGGCGATTGATCTTCCAACCGGGGCATCCGCTCTGGAGTAATAATCACGACGGTGTTTCAGGAGTTGAGACGATGGACGACAAGACCGCGATCAAGAAGACGCTCGGCACGGCCGACATAGCGCGGGTCATGAAGCTGCTGCCGCATCGCTATCCATTTTTAATGGTCGATCGGATGTACGACATGGACGGCGACGAGAGCTGCGTGGGCGTCAAGAACGTGACGATCAACGAGCCGTTCTTCCAAGGCCACTTTCCAGAATTTCCGGTGATGCCGGGCGTGCTGATCATCGAAGGTTTGGCGCAAACGGCGGGCGCGCTTTGCGTCGCGAGCATCGATCAAGAATATAAGGCCGAGCTCGTTTATTTCATGGGCATCGACAACGCCAAATTCCGCAAGCCGGTTTTACCGGGCGATCAGATCCATTACCACGTGCGCAAGATCCGCAATCGCGGCCGCGTCTGGCGTTTTGCGGGCTTCGCCAAGGTCAACGACCACGTCGTCGCTGAAGCGGAAATCTCAGCGATGCTGGCCGATACCGCCGATGCCAAAGCCTTTGCGAGCAAGCATGGCGGATAATCTGGTGCACCCAACAGCGATCGTCGAAGACGGCGCTAAGCTCGGGGCGGGCGTCAAAGTCGGCCCGTACTGCATGGTCGGCCGCGATGTCACGTTGGCCGACGAAGTCGACCTCGTGAGCCACGTCGTCTTAGCCGGCACGACCACGATCGGCGCGCGCACGCGGATTTTCCCGTTCGCCTCGATCGGCCACCAACCGCAAGACTTGAAGTACAAGGGCGAGCCTTGCTCACTCTCGGTAGGTGCCGATTGCATCATCCGCGAAGGCGTGACGATGAACCCCGGCACGGCGGGCGGCGGCTCGGTGACGACGGTCGGCGACCATTGCGCGTTCCTAGCCAACAGCCACGTCGGCCACGACTGCATTGTCGGCAACCACGTCATCTTTTCCAACAACGTCATGTTGGCCGGTCACTGCAACGTGGGCGATTACGCAATCATCGGCGGCGGCGCGGCCGTGATCCAGTATGCCCGCGTTGGCGCTCATGCGTTTTTGGGCGGCATGTCTGGCCTCGAAAACGACCTGATCCCGTACGGCATGGCGCTCGGCAACCGTGCCTATCTGTCCGGCCTGAACATCGTCGGACTGCAGCGTCGCGGCTTCGCTCGTGCCGACATTCATGGCCTGCGCCGCGCATATCGGTTGCTTTTTGCAGCCGAGGGGACGTTGATGGAGCGGGTGGATGACGTGGCATCCGAATTCGCGGGGCAACCTATTGTTGACGAAATCATCGCCTTCATACGCGCCGGCGGGAAGCGTTCGCTTTGCACGCCAAGTTCCGGCACAGACGCGTGAGGCGGCGCCATGAATGCGCCAATGAGAGCAGCAACGACGACGACGCAGGCATCTCAGACGCCGGCATCTAAGGGGGCGGCCGCCAAAGCCGCAACCTCTGAGCCGGTGCGCATCGGCATCGTCGCGGGCGGTGGCAGCGTACCGCTCGAAATTGCCCGCAGCGTCGAAGGGCGCGGCGGCTTCGTGCACATCGTGCTGATCGAGGGACAGGCGCAAAGCGCGCTGCGCTCGTTCTCTCACACTGACGCGAGTTGGGCGCAGGTGGGCAAAGCCATCAAGGCGTTCAAGCGCGCCGGCATCAAAGACATCGTCCTCGTCGGCCGAATGGTCCGCCCCAGGCTTAAGACCGCCAAGCCCGACTTCGGTTTCCTGACGTCGCTGCCATCGGTGTTACGCATTTTCCGCGCCGGCGGTGACGACGCGGTGCTGCGCGCCGTGATCTCGATGTTTGAGCGCAAGGGTCTGAAAGTTCGCGGCGTCGGTGAAGTTACGCCAGAGCTGATCGTCGGCGATGGCGCGATGACGGAGACCAAGCCGTCCGATGCCGACAGGGCCGACATCGCCAAAGGCTTCGCATTGATCTCGGCTCTCGGCCGCCACGACATCGGCCAGGCAGCCGTTATCTCAAATGGCGTGATTGAAGCGATTGAAGGCGCCGAAGGCACTGACCGTATGATCGCCCGCGTCGCCCAACAACGCCGCGACGCGCCGGGCGACCCCGTCATCCATTCGCGCGGCGTTTTGGTGAAACGCCCCAAGCCCGGCCAGGACCTGCGCGTCGATCTACCGGCGATCGGCCCCGATACGGTGCAGCAGGTCGTCGATTCACGGTTGGCTGGAATTGCCGCGATGAGCGGTTACGTTCTGGCGGCGAGCCGTTTCGAACTGATCCATGCCGCCGAGCGCAGTCGCGTGTTTGTGGTGGGCGTGGCCGACCATTCGCATGCCGAACCTCCACGCATGGGTGACGAAGCCGACCCTCTCGTCTTCGGTAAGTTTGATCCCCGCCCGACGGCCAAGGCCGACATGCAGCGCGGCATGCGGATCATGAGCACCTTGGCGCAGTTCGAGACCGGAACCGCCTTGGTCCTGCGCGGCGGCCGCGTCTTATCAATCGGCGCCAGCGAGCCTCCCGTGTCGGTGATTTCGCGCGCCTCAGCCTTTTTCAAAGCCAAGCGCAAGCCAGCAGGTGTCGCGGTCATCGGCCCCCGCGACGCGCTCGACGAAACATTGATTGAAGCCGCAGCCGCGTGCGGCCTCGAAGGCGTCATTGTGATGTACGGACGCGCCGACCGACCACAACACCGCGGCGCGGTGGTCGAGCGTGCCGATGCATTGGGGCTGTTCATCGCCGGCGCGCCGCTCGACGACGTCGCAGCATGAGTGCTGCCGCGTCGCAAGACGCCGTGGAGGAATCGTCGCAAGACGGAGTGCAAGGGTCGTCGCAAGACGTAGTGCAACACAAGCCGCTCACCATCTTCATTATCGCTGGCGAACACTCGGGCGATGCCCTAGGCGGCAAGCTGATGCAGGCGTTGCGCGTCGCGTCAGCAAGGCCAATTAAGTTCGCGGGCGTTGGCGGCGAAGACATGACGCGTGCCGGTTTAGCGTCGCTCTTTCCGATCGAAGACGTCGCCGTCATGGGTCCGCTGTCCATTCTCCCGCGCCTCCCGCGTATTGTCAGGCGCGTGCATCAAACCGTGCGCGCCACGCTCGACGCTAAGCCCGATCTTGTGGTCATCATCGATAGCCCCGAATTTACTCATCCGATTGCCCGGCGCATTCGCCGGCACGCGCCGCATATCCCGATCGTCGATTACGTTTCACCAAGTGTGTGGGCGTGGCGTCCCGGTCGAGCGCGCCGAATGCGCGGCTACATCGATGAAGTGTTGGCGCTGCTGCCGTTTGAACCGGGCGCCCATCGTCGCTTGGGCGGTCCACCGTGCACCTACGTTGGCCACCCGCTCATCGAGCGCATCGACGAGATCCGCACCGCCGACGCGGCGGGTCTGGCGAAGCGCTTGGGTCTTGATCTAGGCCAGCCCGTGCTCCTCGTTCTGCCGGGAAGCCGCCGCTCTGAAGTCGAGCGGCTAATCGACGTTTTTGGCGAGACGGTTCACCGTTTGAGCAAGGCTCATCAGACCCTCGCGGTCGTGATCCCAGCCGTCCAACACGTTGCGCCGCTGATCGCTGAGCGCACTCGAGACTGGGTTGTGAAACCAATCCTCGTCGACGGAGTGGAAGACAAATTCGCAGCCATGAAACTGGCGCGCGCGGCTTTGGCCGCCTCGGGCACGGTCACGCTCGAACTCGCGCTCGCGAACTTGCCGATGGTCGTCGGGTACAAAGTTGACGTGATCGCAGCGCCGTTTCTGCGCCGGCTGATCACGTCACGCACCGTCGTCCTCGCCAATCTGGTGCTCGACGAAAATTCGTTTCCGGAATTCATGCAAGAGCGGTGCAACGCCGTCGAGCTCGCGGCCGCCGTCTCACCTTTGCTCAGCGACACGCCTGAGCGGCACAAACAACTGGACGCTCTGGCACTCGTACCGCAGCGCGTAAAACTCGACGCGGGAAACCCAAGTGAGGCCGCAGCACTCGCAACGCTCGCTGTTCTCGCGCGCTACTCGGCCGGAAAATCGCGGCGCGGCGGACCAACATAGAGCTGACGCGGCCGGCCGATCCGCTGCTCGGGATCTTCGATCATCTCTTTCCACTGCGCGATCCACCCGACGGTCCGCGCGACGGCGAACAGCACCGTGAACATGTCATCAGGGAAACCCATCGCGCGCAGCGTGATGCCGGAATAAAAGTCGATGTTGGGATAAAGCTTCTTCTCAATGAAGTAATCGTCCTGCAGCGCGATACGCTCGAGCTCCATCGCCACCTTGAGCAGTGGGTCGTGCGTGTGATTGACGGCTTGCAAGACCTCGTGACACGTCTTGGCCATCACCTTCGCGCGCGGATCGTAATTCTTATATACGCGGTGGCCAAAGCCCATCAATCGGAAGCCCGACGTTTTGTCTTTGGCCTTGCGAATAAATTCAGGCACGCGATCGACGGTGCCGATTTCTTTGAGCATGTTGAGCGCCGCTTCGTTGGCGCCGCCGTGTGCCGGACCCCACAGACAAGCGATGCCAGCTGAAATGCACGCAAACGGATTAGCGCCCGACGAACCCGCAAGCCGCACGGTCGATGTCGAGGCGTTCTGCTCATGATCGGCATGGAGAATAAAAATGCGATCGAGCGCGCGCGACAAAATCGGATTGACGACGTAGGGCTCGCACGGAACCGCAAAGCACATCTGCAAAAAGTTGGACGTGTAGTCGAGATCGTTTCGCGGATAGATGAACGGCTGGCCGATCGAATACTTGTAGGCCATCGCCGCGATCGTCGGCATTTTCGCGATCATGCGGTGACTGGCGATCTCGCGCTGAGCGGTGTCGCTGATGTCGGTGGAGTCGTGATAAAACGCCGACAGCGCGCCGACCGTGCCCACCATGACCGCCATTGGATGCGCGTCACGCCGATAACCGGTGAAAAACCGCGTCATCTGCTCGTGCACCATCGTGTGCGAGGTGATCGTGCGGCGGAAATTTATAAACTCGCCGTTGGTTGGCAATTCCCCATGCAACAGCAGATAGCAAACCGCAAGAAAGTTGGTGTTCTCGGCCAGCTGATCGATCGGATACCCGCGATAAAGCAATTCGCCCTTTTCGCCGTCGATAAAGGTGATGCTGCTCGAGCAATTCGCCGTCGACGTGAACCCGGGGTCATAGGTAAAGCGCCCCGTCTCCTTATAGAGCGGCGCGACATCGATCACGTCGGGCCCGATCGTGCCGGCGCGGACGGGTAGAGTGACCGACTGGCCACCGATCTTGAGCTCAGCGCTTTTGCTGTCGGAAGTCTTGCCATCAGCAGGCGGGCCGGATTTCGTCGCCGCCGGTTTATCGCGCACATTCATAGCCGATCTCCTCCACGCATCTCCAAAGCTGATACGCGCCGCACAACCGGTGGGTCACTCTATATCGCTCTCGCCATCCAAAAGCAGCTGCTGTGATAAGGGTTTAGTCGATTTTTTGCAGTGCGGCAACCGCGTCTTTGGAACGAGATGATAACTCTCACTCAAACCTGAGACGCATTGATCCGCTTGAGCGATTCCTGTCGGCCGAGAACCTCTAGGACAGTAAACACCGGCGGCGACACGGTGCGCCCGGTCAACACCGCCCGAAGTGGTTGTGCCACTTTTCCGAGTTTCGCGCCTGTCTCCTCACAGAACACGCGCACCTCCGCTTCCAACGCCTCGGCGCGCCAATCGTTCGACCGCTCAAATCGCAGCGCCAGCGCTGCGAGCGTCGAGCGCGCATCCGCGTCGATAAGCTTGGCCGACTTTTCGTCGAGCGTGACCGGGTATTCAGCGACCAGAAACAGCGCCGACGAGACGAGTTCGGCAAGCGTCCGGGCCCGCTCCTTCAAAGCTGGCATGGCCGCTTGCATTTTATCCCAGCCGACGGCCGCAAAGCGCGCCGCGAGGTCTCGGCCGTCGGCGATACCGGGCGCGAGAGCCTGAACCTCATGCGCCAACGCGACATCTGACCTGGGCGGCGCCTTGGGATCGAGCACCAGCGCGCGCAGCTCAGCGAAATCCTGATGTGCGAGCATGACTTGAATGCGCGAGATCAGCTCCGCGTCTCCAGCCTGGCGGATATAATGACCGTTGAGGTCATCGAGCTTTTTGAAATCGAACCTGGACGCGCTGCGGTTGATGCCGTCGATATCGAACCATTCGATGAGTTTCGCCGTCGGCATAATCTCATCGTCGCCATGGCTCCAGCCCAGACGCACCAGATAATTGCGCAGCGCCTCGGGCAGATAACCCATGCTGCGATAGTCCTCGACGCCTTGCGCGCCGTGCCGCTTCGACAGTTTCGCGCCGTCGGTCCCATGGATCAAGGGCACGTGTGCAAAGGCCGGGACAGGCCAGTCCATACCCTGGTAAATCTGCGTCTGCCGCGCAGCGTTGGTCAAATGATCGACGCCGCGCACAACGTGCGTAATGCCCATGTCGTGGTCATCGACAACGACGGCGAGATTATACGTCGGGTTGCCGTCGGATCGCACGATGATCAGATCGTCGAGATCTTTGTTGGGAAACGTGACCTGTCCTTGGACGTGATCGTCAATCACCGTCTCTCCCTCGCGCGGCGCTTTGAGACGCACCGTCGGCTTAACGCCCTGAGGCGCGTCTGACGGACTGCGATCGCGCCACGGCGACAGGAAGATTTGCGGCCGCCCCTCGGCCTTGGCTGCGTCGCGCGCCGCGTCGATTTCAGCTGGCTGCGCATAGCAGTGATAGGCCGCGCCTTGCTCCAATAGCAGGTTTGCAACCTCGCGATGACGGTCCGCGCGCGAGAATTGCGAGACGGCCTCCCCATCCCACTCGAGTTCGAGCCATCGCAGCCCGTCGAGGATCGCGCTAACGGCTGCCTCGTTGTTGCGCTCGCGGTCGGTGTCTTCGATCCGCAGCAGAAATTTCCCGCCACGGCCGCGCGCATAGAGCCAGTTGAAGAGAGCGGTGCGCGCGCCCCCGATGTGCAGATAGCCGGTCGGAGACGGTGCAAAGCGCACGACGGGCGGCATATTCGACGGCGCATTGGATGTGACGGCCTTGGACATCGGACCTTTTTCGTAGCTCTCGAAATGGGATTTGTGTCGCTGCTCGTAACATAGCATGATCCCCCGTGTAAGGGGCGGGAGACACGCGTGCGGGCGGGTCATATAGCGTACGCAGATCGTGACGTTGTCGCGCGCAGATCCATTGCGGCGCGTTTTGCTGACTTGGCCGACGGCGAACGGCCGCGCTTTTTCCTCTGGTCTCCGGTCGCCCTGGGCGCGGGTATAGCAGCTTATTTCGCTCTGCCCTCCGAGCCGCCGACGTGGCTTGCGCTCGCGCCGCTTGTCGCCGCCCTGATACTCAAGGCCTCGACGGCGCGAGGCACTTTGAGCGCGGCGGTTGTGGCCGCTCTTGTGTTGGCGGCAACCGGTCTGGCGTTGGCGAAGCTGAGGGTCGAAGCGGTTCGCGCGCCGGTTCTCGAGCGCGCGATCCGCGCCGCCGATCTCGTGGGCACCGTCACGCGCGTCGAGCCGCGCCCGCCTCGCGGCTCGAGGTTGACCATCGACGTCACAAGTCTGTCGGGGCTGCCCCCGGAGCGGACGCCCCGCCGTGTCCGCGTTCGCACGATGTCCAATGACGTGGCCCTCGCGCCCGGCGATCGGGTGTCGATGAAGGTCGATCTGTCACCACCAGCCAAGCCGGCAATTCCAGGCGGTTTCGATTTTGCGCGCTCTGCTTGGTTCGACGGGTTGGGGGGTGTCGGCTACACGTTTGCCAAGCCCGTCATCGACCGCAGCCCGCTGGCCGCGACTTGGCCTGAGAAATGGCGGCGCGGCGTCGAGTCGCTGCGGCAGACGATTTCACAGCGCATCCGCTCAGCCCTTCAAGGCGAGCCGGGTGCCATCGCCGCAGCGCTGATTATGGGCGAACGGGGTGGCATCACGGAAGCGACCAATGACGCTTATCGTAGCTCAGGCCTGTTCCACATTCTCTCAATCTCCGGCTTGCACATGGTGATCATGGCCGGCGCGGTATTCTTTTCGGTGCGCTTGATGTTGGCGGCGATTCCCGCGATCGCGTTGCGCTACCCGATCAAGAAATGGGCCGCCGCAGCTGGCATTGCCGGTGCGTTGGGCTACCTCGCAATCTCCGGCGGCGCGTTCGCGACCGTGCGCTCAGCACTGATGATTTTGGTGATCTTCGGCGCGGTGCTGCTGGATCGGCCGGCGCTGGCTCTGCGCAACGTCGCCGTTTCTGCGTTCGTGATCCTGGCGATATTTCCCGAGAGTTTGTTCGACGCCGGTTTCCAGATGTCATTTGCGGCCGTGACCGGGCTCGTCGCGACGTATGAGGAGGTGCGCCGCCGCATGGGCCGTCGCGGCGAACCTCACCCCGTTCTGCGCGTGCTAATGTTCTTCAGCGGCATCGTCTTCTCGACGTTGATCGCGAGCGTCGCGGTGGCCCCGTTTGCCGCGTACCACTTTCACCAGAGCCAGCAGTACGCGGTTTTGGCGAACCTCGTCGCCATCCCGATCTGCAATCTGATCGTCATGCCAGCGGCGTTGGCAGCGCTCGTGTTGATGCCGTTTGGGCTAGAGGCGCTGGCGCTTTGGCCGATGGGCCAAGGCATCGAGGCAATGACGTGGTGCGCCAACTTTGTCGCCAAGCTTCCCGGCGCTGTCGGCCACTTCCCAGCGATCCCATGGCTGTCGTTCAGCCTTCTCGTAGCGGGCGGCTTGTGGCTGGCGCTCTGGCAGTCGAAGGTGCGTCTGGTAGGCGTGATGGCGATTATAGCCGGCGTGTGCGCGGCGCCGTTTATCGCGCGGCCCGATCTGCTCGTCGCCCGCAACGGCGAACTCGTCGCCGTGCGCGGCACCGATGGACGGCTGTCGGCCTTGCCCGCGCAGCGCGCCAAGTATGAGCTGGAGCGCTGGCTCGAATACGACGGCGATGCCCGCTCAGCCGCCGACGCACAGAGCGCCTCAGCCTTCACCTGCGACGGCGTGGGCTGTATCGCGCGCGTGAAGGGCGCGATGATTTCCGTCGCTCGCCATCCAGCCGCAGTCGCCGAGGATTGCACGGTTGCAGCACTCGTCGTGCTGAGCCAGCCGCGTCCGAAGGATTGCGCCGGGACCAGCACGGTGATCGATTTCTTCGATGTCTGGCGCAGCGGCACGCACGCCATCTATATCGAAGCGGCGGCCGCTGATGGATCAGGAGATCGGTCGAGTTCCAGAGCGCCGCACTTCAGAATTGATACGGTGGCCGCGCATCGTGGTGACCGGCCGTGGTCGCCGCTGATCAAGCGCCGCGACTCCGCTGCGCGCAGATTGCCGAGCCCCGAGTTCGCCGCCCCAGCCCGCTCACCGGACGCGGCGCAGCTCGATGGCGCTAGCAAGGGTGCGGACGGCGATGTGCTACCGAACTACGCGGGTCGCTTGGAGAGGCCTCCTTTCGCGAGCGACCACACTGACGGCATTGATCTTGAGGACGATGCCGGCGAGTTGCTCGACCCCGAACGGTGACCTCGAACGGCAACTTCGAGCCTGCCCGCAGAGGAATTCCATTGAGGGGACCAGCAAAAGCGTAGCGACAGCGCTAATGATGCGTGCACGGATCGATTACGTCGGCCGCGTGCGTCAGCTGGCGCGCCTCACAGCACGCAGCACCACACGTTGTCTCACACCCGCTCACGATCAGCGCCGCGAGCATCCGACAGCGCTTTTAGTATCGCCGCATCAAGCCGACCAGCCGGCCTTGAATATCGACCTGATCGGGTCCGAAGATTCGCGTCTTGAATTCGGGGTTGGCTGCTTCGAGAGCAATCGTCGAGCCCTTCTTGCGCAGCCGCTTGAGCGTCGCTTCTTCCTTTTCAACCAGGGCGACGACGATGTCGCCGTTCTCGGCGTTGTCGCAGCGGCGGATGATGACGGTGTCGCCGTCGTGAATGCCAGCTTCGATCATCGAGTCACCTTTGACTTCGAGAGCAAAATGCTCGCCGTTGGTCAAAAGGTCGGGCGGACAAGCGATGTCGTGCGTGTGATTCTGAATGGCGCTGATCGGCGTGCCAGCTGCAATACGCCCCATGACCGGAATGGAGACGGTACGAGAATCGAGAATTTGCGACGGCGGCGAAGAGAAATTACTGCGCGGCGGCCCGGACCCCTCGATAACGCTCGGCTGGAACCCGCGCGGCCGAACTTCGCCGGTGGCTGGCGCCTGATTTTCCGGCAGCTTGATGACCTCGATGGCGCGCGCCCGATGCGGCAGCCGGCGGATGAAACCGCGCTCACCAGGGCCGTGATCAGCCGATGAATGCCAGACTTAGACTTCAGATCCAGCGCGTCTTTCATCTCGTCGAAGGACGGCGGCACACCGCGTTCCTGCATCCGATCATGGATGAAGAGCAGCAATTCTTTCTGTTTCTCAGTCAGCATGCGGTGGTGTTTCCTTAGCGCTATCCAGAAATCGGCAGTCGTTGCAACGTCGCCGACACTTGCTTTTGCGAATAAGCGTACAAATCGTGTCTGTACACTACGCGTTCCCATCTTGTTCCGCAAGCCCCATTTTTCTCCTGCCATTCCAGATCCGAAAGAAGTGCGTGACGCGCTTGATAACAATGAGCCAGCGGCCATGTTAAGGACTGGCGTTATGTAAAACGCTGGCAGAAAACCGATGACATATTGGAGGCTCAGATGCGGCGCTTGATGCTGGGAATATTGGCTGCCGGAGCAGTCGTGGTGGGGCAACCGGATCCGGCGATGGCCGACACAATCTTCGAGGTCGAGAACGCGAGGGCTAACGCTCGCGCGGGTGGTCCGCGCAGTTACCACGACGCCGAACTGCTGAACCGCTACGGCGCGCTGAGCGGCACACCCGGCTGGCGTGGTCGTTATCCCGAATCTGATTGGGAAAATGGCTATGGCCGGCGCTCCTCTTATGGTCATCGCCGCAATTATAGGCGCGACTGAGTACCCCGCTGATAAGTTATATTTTGCCTTCGAATCCTCGGATGCGGGTTTAGATTGAGCCCGCGTCTCAAAGAGGATTGCCGCGATCACTGAAGTTTCCTCAACTCTGACCGCATCCGACTTGTCGCCGGATGAACCAGCAGATCGAAACCCGCCGATCCGCGATCGGCAATTCTGGGTTTACGTCAGCGTGGCAGCTATTGCGCACGCCGCGCTGCTGATCGGTGGCGGTTATTCGGTCAAGCGCAACATAGGCGACGTGGCCGGCGCCGATGATGCGATCAGCGTCGCGGTCATTTCCGAAGCCGATCTGCAAAGCCGGTCGATTGTGCCAACGGACGGTGGTCCGCGCGGCGCGCCGGCTGAGACGCCGCCCCAACCTGCGCCGCCGCCCGAGCCACAGCCCGAGCCACAGCCCGAACCCAAGCCCGAACCCAAGCCTGAACCTGAAGCCAAGCCCGAGCTGAAGCCTGACATCCGCCAATCGATCACTGAGGATACGCCGGATCTACTGACGATCCCTGATCCGACCAAGCCCGGCACTCCGCCGAAGGCGACGAAGCCACCGCCAGATAAGCCGACGCCAGATAAGCCAACACCGGACAAGCCGACAGCGGACAAGTCAGCGCCGAAGCCGCCAGCGAAACAGCGCACCGCCAAGCTCGACCTCACGCCACCGCCCGGATCGTTCAGTGGCGCTGGCGGCGGTGGGCGATCAGCCGGGTTCGAACGTCCGCCGGGGATTACAAAGTCGGGCGCCAATGACGCGTTTGCCCGCAACGTCTTTCGCGAACTCCAGAAGACGATGCCGCAATTGCGCGACACGCTCGGCCGCGTCACGGTGCGGATCATTCTGAACGAGAACGGCAACATCGCCTCTGTCGAGGTCGTGCGCCCGTCACCAATCCCGAACATCGATCAGAGCGTCGTCTTCGCCGCCCGGCAGACGAGCTACCCGTTTCCCCCGCCCAACAGCAACCTCGCCGACCGCACGTTCCTCGTCACTTACATCTATAATTGATTGCACTCAGCTAGAGCGCATCGACGATCGCCTGTGAGCAACACGCCTCCCGCGTTGACAGCCAGACTTCGACAGGCGCAGATCGTTCAGCGCCCGTTCATGGGTGCGGTGACGATTATTCGGTTCCACGT
>JANOCZ010000177.1:0-2330 GCA_031412455.1 Hyphomicrobium sp.
GTCGGCCTCAGCGTTCCGGGAATGCCGGCTGGCTCGCCCGGCATGGAAACCGGCGGCGCGCCCGACGCGTACGACGTGTTGCTGATGCGCAAGGACGGCAGTTCGGAAGTCTACTCACGTCACGGCGATGCCGGCACGCCGCCAGCACCGAAAAACTGAGCGCGCAGCCTCACAGCAACTCTAGACGGCGACTTGAGTGCCGACTTCGACGACGCGATCGGTCGGGATCTGGAAGTAGGTCGTCGCATCTTCGGCGCTGCCCGCGAGTGCAATGTACAATCGCTCCTGCCAGCGCGGCATTTCCGATTTCGACGTCACGCGCAACGAACGCCGCGATAGGAAGAACGACGTGCCGCCAAGCTCGATGTTGCAATCCTTGCGGCGGCAATGTTCGAGAATTTTGGGCACGCTTGGCGTTTCCATGAAGCCATAACGGGCGACGATGCGGATGAAGTGATCCGACACGCGCTCAACCGTGACGCGCTCGTGGCGGGCGACGCGCGGCGTCTCTTCGGTCCTGATTGAAAGCAGGATGTTACGCTCGTGCATGACGCGGTTGTGCTTCAAGTTGTGCATCATCGAGGTCGGCGCGGCGTACGGATTGCCGGTCAGGAATACAGCCGTGCCGGGCACGCGATGCGGCGGCTTGGCTTCGAGTTTGCGCACCAGCCAATCAAGCTCAGCCTCGTTGCGTTTGGTGGCTTTGGTCAACACTTTCGTGCCGCGCACCCAGGTGTACATGACGAGACCGATGACGGCGGCGATCGTTATCGGCACCCAGCCGCCGGCAAAGAATTTGAGAATGTTGGCTGAGAAGAAGACCTGTTCAATCAGCATGAACGGGATCATCAGCGCGGCGGCGCGCCACATCGGCCACTTCCAACATTTCCAGACGACGAAGAACGCCATCATGCTGTCGATGACCATCGCCGCAGTCACCGACACGCCGTAGGCCGCCGCGAGGTTCGATGAACTCTGGAACACGACGACGGCCGTCACCACGGCAAAGAAGATCAGCCAATTCACGCGCGGCATATAAATTTGGCCAGCCATACTCTCCGACGTATGCCGGATTTCGAGGCGCGGAATGAGGCCGAGCTGGATCGCCTGACGGGTCAGCGAGAACGCGCCCGTGATCACAGCCTGACTGGCGATGACAGTCGCCGCGGTCGATAAGATGACCATCGGTATCAGCGCCCACTCCGGATAGAGGCGATAGAACGGATTTTCGAGCGCAGTCGGGTCGGACATGACAAGCGCGCCTTGCCCGAAATAGTTCAGCAGCAACGCCGGGAAAACCAGCATGAACCAGGCTGATTGAATCGGTTTGCGGCCAAAATGACCGAGGTCGGCGTAGAGCGCTTCGGCGCCGGTTGCGGCAAGAAACACAAGCCCCATGATCGTCAACCCAATCATGCCGTGACGCCATACGAACATGATGCCGTTCATCGGATTGAGAGCGTTGAGCACGCGCAGATTGTCGGCAATGTGCATGATGCCGCCGAGCGCGAGGACGAGGAACCAAACGATGGTGATTGGACCGAAATAACGGGCGACGCGGTCGGTTCCCTGGGATTGCATCCAGAACAGACCGATCAAAACCAGGATCGATATCGGGATGACGGCCCGCTCGAGAGCCGGCGCCACCAGCTTCAGTCCTTCGACCGCCGACAAGACTGAGATAGCCGGCGTAATGACTGCATCGCCATAAAAGAACGACGCACCCGCAACGCCCAGTACGCCGAGCAGCGGCGCGCTGCGTTTGGCGACCGACTGGCCAAGCGCCATCAGCGCGAACGTTCCGCCCTCGCCCTTATTGTCGGCGCGCAGCAAGATGAGGACGTACTTGATCGTGACGATGAGGATGAGCACCCACAGGATCAGCGACAGCACGCCAAGCGTCGCCTCGCCGATACCGAGGTTGCGGTGCGCGGCGGCGTTGATCGCTTCTTTGAAGGCGTAGAGCGGGCTTGTGCCGATGTCGCCGAAGACGACGCCGACCGAGCCGACTACCAAACCCCAGAAGTTTTTATTGTCATGCCCGTCCGCAGCGCTTGGATCTGCGCCTGGTAATACGGCTTGCGTTTGTGCCATTCGGCACCTCGCCCCATCTGAACGCTGCTGCGCAGCAAAGTCGCGGGTGTCTACTCCTGCTCACAACGGTTGGGAAGCAGCAAATTGATGTCCCCCACCCCTGCGGCCTCTTGACCGGTTAGCTCTGGATGTCGCCGAGGCTGCGGTATTGGCCGAAAAGCGAGCTCACCGTGGTGTTTGGAGCCTGGGCAGCAAAGTGAGCGCAGTTTTTAATCCAACTTCTCCAACTCGTCGAT
>JANOCZ010000178.1:0-7605 GCA_031412455.1 Hyphomicrobium sp.
ATGTCGGGCATTGTGATACCGCTGGCTGGCGCTGGTGTGACGCAGATCGGTCAGTATAAAGCAACTCGCAATCGCGCCTGCGGTTCCGCGACACTCGCCGCGCTTGGCGGCCGGCTCGACAGAGGAGAGTCGCCAAGCGCCACGAAAGAGTCTGGCGGTCCCGGCAGGGGTCGAACCTGCAACCCTCTGCTTCGAAGGCAGATGCTCTATCCATTGAGCTACGGAACCAGCTGCTCTGGATATCATAGGCGTCGCCGCCGCTCCACCCTCCAGCGCTTCCGGCCTCCCCGCGAAGGCGGGGATCGACGGCGGAGTCGGAAGCGCCCACATAAAGCGCTTCCGGCCGGCTCCCGGTTACGGAGTCGCCAAGCGCCAATGAAGAAGCGGCGCAAGTTGCCTCGCGCCGCTTTGAATTTCATTCCAACGTTTTTCAGCGCCGCGTGGCTTACTGCGGTGCGGCGGGAGCCGTGACCGGAGCCGTGATCGCCTCGGTGCGCACGTCCATTTTGACGAGGCCGAAGTGGATCAACGTACCAAACAGTACCGCGAACACGAGCGCCGTCGTCAACGCGTTCAAGAAACGGTTCGAGAACGAAAGCATGTTGCCGATCAGGTCGAGCACGAACACGACCGCAGCGGCAATGAGTACGGGCTGCAGCCAGTAGAGATTTTCCATCGTCTTCCCTTTGTTTGTTTAGACGCGACGAGCTTTACCGTGTTTCGCGTGACGGCGCAAAGAATAGCGAACAAACACGGCTTTGGTAACGCCCAAGGCGCGGCCGGGAGAGGACGATTTTAAGTCAAGACTTTCGGATAGTTAGCAGCGATCGGGTCGTGAATGGACCCGCCCGGATGATATGAATGCCACACATCGGGTGGCAAATTCTAACGCCAACGGACCAGAGCGCGAATCACAAAAGCGCAGGCGAATTAAGCGGAGCTTGAAACTTGTGCGCGCAACCCCCGTACCTCGACTGTTATCGACGCCATTATGATCGATCGACGAACAAATCTTGGAGGAATGAAAATCATGAAGATCACTGCAACCTCGGGCGCCACGCTCGCCGCCGCCGCCGCCGCACTCATGCTGGCCGGTGGCATTGTGTCGTCGGAGCCAGCGTCGGCCGTCGGCAAAAAAATGCATCACTCCAGCTCGTGTAAGGGCACGCACTCTTGCAAGGGCAAGACCGCGATGTGCAAGAGCCACGGTGGCAAGCACCACAACTCATGCAAGGGCGCCAATCACTGCAAGGGCACGCACGCTTGCAAGGGCGCCGTTAGCTGCAAAGGCAAGAACGGCTGCAAGGGCACCAGCGCCTGCAAGGGCAGCAGCCGTTGCAAGTCGTAAGCACGACGCGCTAAAGGCAATCATCGAGCTGGGCGCAACATTTGCGTCCAGCTTTTTTGTAGCAATCCCCGTGTCCACGCCGCAACGTCCGGGCGGCAACAGCAGGCTTGACCGCGAACAAGCTGGGAAAACCGACTTAGCTCGGCAACTCGAGACTTGAGTGCGCGGCTCAGGGGCGCTAACTCCGCCCCATGACCACAAAACCGATTCTGCCAGGCCCCGGACCGATCGAAAACGTCGAACTCCGTTCCGCTCTCGAAGAGCGCTATCTGGCCTACGCGCTCTCGACGATCATGCACCGCGCCCTGCCCGACGTGCGCGATGGCCTGAAGCCCGTGCATCGTCGCATCCTCTATGCGATGCGAGAACTGAAGCTCGACCCGACGGGCAGCTATCTGAAATGCGCCAAGATCGTCGGCGAAGTGATGGGCGACTTCCACCCGCACGGCAACCAGGCGATCTATGATGCCCTGGCGCGTTTGGCTCAGGACTTTGCGGTGCGCTATCCCCTCGTCGATGGCCAGGGCAATTTTGGCAACATCGACGGCGATAACCCGGCAGCTGAGCGCTACACCGAAGCGCGGATGACTGAGGTCGCCGCCGCTATCCTCGAAGGCATTGACGAAGAGACGGTGGATTTCCGCCCGAACTACGACGGCCGCGTGCTCGAGCCGGTCGTGCTTCCCGCCGCTTTTCCGAACCTGCTGGCCAACGGCTCATCCGGCATTGCCGTTGGCATGGCAACGAACATTCCGCCCCATAACGTCGATGAGCTGTGCGCCGCGCTATTGCATTTGATCAAGCATCCCAACGCGACCGTCGAAAAGCTGGTCGAAATGATCCCCGGTCCCGACTTCCAGACCGGCGGCGTCATCATCGAAACCAAGGAGTCGATCCTCGAGTCCTACCGGACCGGACGCGGCGGCTTCAGAGTGCGCGCCAAGTGGGCGAAGGAGGAGATGACGCGCGGCGGTTATCAGATTGTCATCACCGAAATGCCCTATGGCGTGCAAAAGGCGAAGCTCGTTGAAAAAATCGCCGAGTTGATGTCGGAGAAGAAACTGCCGCTGCTGGGCGATGTGCGCGACGAGAGCGCCGAAGAAGTCCGCCTCGTGCTCGAGCCCAAAACGCGCGTCATCGACCCGATGCTGCTGATGGAGAGCATGTTCCGCGCGACCGAACTCGAGGTCCGCGTCAGCCTGAACATGAATGTGCTTTCGGCGGGGCAGATCCCCAACGTGCTGTCTCTGCGCGAAGTGCTCTCGCAGTGGCTCGAACATCGCATCGAAGTTCTCGTCCGCCGCTCGCAATATCGTTTGAAGAAAATCGATCACCGCATCGAGGTCCTCGACGGCTACCTGATCGCTTATCTCAATCTCGATGAAGTCATCCGCATCGTCCGCCAGGAGGACGATCCCAAGGCTCGGCTGATCGCCAAATTCAAACTGACCGACGTCCAGGCAGAAGCCATCCTCAATCTTCGCCTGCGGTCGCTGTCGCGCCTCGAAGAGGTCGAGATCAAGGGTGAGCACGACAAGCTGTCGAAGGAACGCCGCGAGCTGAAATTGTTGCTCAAGTCCGACGACCTGCAGTGGGAACGCATTACCGAGGAAGTCAAAGCGACGCGCGAACGCTACTCGAAAAAAACGACGCTGGGCCGCCGCCGATCGGTCTTCGCCGACGCGCCGGAAATCGACGCCGATCTCGACGCGGTGCTGGTCGAGCGCGAGCCGATCACGGTGGTATTGTCGGAGAAGGGATGGATCCGCGCGCTCAAGGGCCATCAAGACGACACGTCCAAGCTCGAGTTCAAACAGGGCGACAGCCTGAAGCGGCTCGTCAAAGCCTCAACCAGCGACAAACTCGTGCTGTTTGCAACCAACGGCAAATTCTTCACCCTCGAAGGCTCGCAGCTGCCCGGCGGCCGCGGTCACGGGGAACCTGTGCGCCTGATGGTCGATCTGGAAGAAAACCACGACATTGCCGAGATTTTCGTCCACGACCCGGCCCGCAAACTGCTCGTCGCCTCGACCGCCGGCTATGGCTTTGTGGTCGCCGAGGACGAAGTCATTGCTTCGACCCGCAAGGGCAAGCAGATCCTCAACGTCAGCGAGCCCGAAGAAGCCCGCGTCTGCGTGCCCGTCGAAGGCGACCACGTCGCGACGATCGGCGAGAACCGCAAGGTGCTTGTTTTCAAGCTCGACGAGGTCAACGAAATGGCCCGCGGCAAAGGCGTCATCCTGCAGCGCTTTAAGGATGGCGCATTGTGCGATGCGAGATGCTTCAAAAAATCCGACGGCTTGACGTGGCTCGACAGCGCCGGGCGCGAATTTACGCTGAGCTGGTCAGAACTGAAGGATTGGGTCGGCGAGCGGTCCCAGGCCGGCCGCCTGGCGCCGAAAGGCTTTCCCCGTTCAAATTCGTTCGGTCCACGGTTCTGACCTGAGCGGGCGCGTCGGGCGCTTGTGGTTGGCAGCTCTGACGGCTAGGACAGCGGCATGGGAAACGGTCGGGCATTGGGGCCAGCGGTCACAGCGTACGCGATCATCGCGCTCTTCATTGGGCCCGCGATGGCCGGTGTCGCCTGCGCAAAAACCGATTTCGAGGCCGTGGTCGAGGATGCAGCCGGCGCACTGCGCAATTTGAATTCGAAGAACAAGCCGCTGTTTCAAGAAAAGCTTCGCGGCCTCAAAGATAAGCGCGGCTGGACGCACGAGCAGTTCATGGCCGAAGCCGCGCCGTTCGTGCGCGACGATAAGATCGCCGAATACGACACCTCGACCGAGGAACTGCTATCGGCGATCGCGACGATGGGACAGGAAGGCGCAAACGCGACGACGCCTGATTGCGCGGTCCTGCTTGAACTTCGCGCGCGCATGAAAGTGCTCGTCGATACGCAAACCGCGAAATGGAGCTACATGTTCGGTAAGATCGAAACCGAATTGTGGAAGTAGCCGGCGGCGCGGCGGCCGGACATCGGCAGCTATTTGCGCGGCAACTCCTCGAACGCGCGCTCCCATCGATCCGGACCCAGCCGCTCTTGCGGCGCAAATCGCGTCTTGTAGGTCATCTTGCGCGATCCCTCGATCCAGTAACCGAGATAGAGGTGCGGCAGGTTCATGCGCTTTGCGAACGCAATGTGCTCGACGATCATGAAGGTGCCCAGACTGCGCGCAGCCTCGGCTGGGTCGTAGAAACTATAGACCATCGAAATGCCATCCGAGAGCCGGTCGCACAACGCGACCGCTTTGAGCGGCCAATCATCGAACGCGAGACTGCTGATTTCCGCGGGACGTTCCCGGTATTCGGTGACGAACGTCTCGATGACCGTGTCTTCGACCATCATGCGGTAGTCGAGTGCGGACATGTCGGCCATTCCGCCGTCGCCGTGGCGGGCATCGATGTAGGTGCGAAACAGACGGAACTGTTCGTCGGTGGGTGTCGGCGACATGCGCCGCGCAACCAGCCGGTTGTTGCGGGCCATCACGCGGCGCATCGAACGGTCGGGCTCGAATTCACCAACCAGCACGCGCACCGAAACGCACGCCTGGCACCCTTCGCAGTAGGGCACGTAGGCAATATTCTGGCTGCGGCGAAAGCCCGTCGTCAGCAACCGGTCGATTAATTCGGGCGGCTTGTCGTGCGACAGATGCGTGAACAGTTTACGTTCGAGCCGCCCTGGTAAATAAGGGCACGGCTGTGGCGCGGTAACGTAAAACTCGGGAAACCGTTTCTGCTCGGTCATTCAAATGCGCCCTTTAGGCGGCGTGTCGCCCAGTTTGATGATCATACGTCGAGCCGTCGCCCGCAATCAAGATATCGGAGCTTGGTTTAACGTAACGCGAAGACCCAGCTATTCGTCAGCCACCCGTGCTAAATTCCTGCGCACTGTGCTTTGCCTGCAGAACGAATTGAGCATAAAAGCCAGAGATCTAAGGAGTCCGGCACCATTCACGCGTTTCGCCAAAGAGCACACGTTGCCCTTTATCTGCTTGCTGCCCACATCTTGGCGTTGGCGGCGACGATCACCGCTGCCGGGGCAATCGAGGTCGAATTCGCGACCCGGCCAGTCAAGCGCGATGTCTTGGCGCTTTACGATAGCCGCTACGAGGCAAACCCCGGCTTGACGCGGATTCATCGCCTAGCCGAGATGCCGCTGAACTGGTTGGGACTGAAGCTCACCTACGCCGATATCAATGGCGAACTTCCCTCTCAGTCGGAGCTGCAACACTATCGGGGAATCCTGACGTGGTTCGTCGAGCCGGCGACGGACCCGATGGCTGTTTTGAACTGGCTGGACACGGCCACGGCCGCCGGGCTGCGTTATGTGTGCCTGGGCGAAATTGCAGTTCCCGAACCAGCGGTCGCCGCGCCCCTCGTGAGCCGAATACTTGAACGGTTAGGCCTTGCAGCCCGGGACCAGTTCGTAAACGTGACGCATAAAGTCAAAGTCAGCGTCGTTTCGCCCGACGTCGTGGGCTTTGAAAGGCCGGTCGATAAGGCGCTACCGCCGTTTCGTGTCGTACAAGCCGTCGGCGCGACCGCGAAGGTCCACCTCTCCGCCACGCTCCCCGAGGATGATAACAAGACCTCGGTGCTGATCGCAACGAGCCCCGGCGGCGGCTATGCAGCGGACGCCTTCACGTTTTTTTACGATGACACGGTCGACAAGGCGCGCTGGATCTTGAACCCGTTCACGTTCTTCAAACATGCCTTCGGCGACGATCGCTTTCCGGTGCCCGACGTGACGACGCTCGCCGGCCGCCGCATGTATTTCGCGCACATCGATGGCGACGGCTGGAACAACGTTTCAGAGGTCGAAGGCTACCGTGAGAAACAGGTGTCGGCAGCCGAAGTCATCGCCAAAGAAGTCATCGAGCCCTTCCCCGATCTGCCGGTGACCGTCGGTCTGATCGCCGGCGACGCGCTGCCCGCACTGGGCGGCACGGAAGCAGCCCGCGCAAGCGCCTTGAAGATTTTCGCACTCCCTCAGGTCGAAGTCGCAAGTCACACTTACTCGCACCCGTTCGCATGGGGCTTCTATGAGAACTACGATCGCCGCGTCGAACTCGAACGCATCGAGACCGCGGCCCGCCCGTCGCTGACGATGATGGACTGGGTTCGGCAACTTCTCGCCCGGATCGCTGGCAAAGCCGAGGCCGGCGACACCCAGAACCGCTATGTGGCAGGCGGCGCCGAACTGCCGCGCGGCTATCTGAAAGAACCCTTTAGTCTCGACAGCGAAGTCGTTGGCGCGCTCGACGTCTCCAGTCGGCTAGCGCCGCCAGGTAAGAAGGCTGCGATCTATTTATGGAGCGGCGACACCGAACCGTTCGAAGCCGCAATCAGGAAAACGCGCGAAGCCGGCGTCGTGAACATGAATGGCGGCGATACCCGCCTCGACGCCGAGTTTCCGTCTGTATTTTACGTCCCACCGATCTCCCGGTCGGTTGGCGCCGAGCGTCAGATCTACGCGGCAATGAGCAACGAAAATACCTACACCAACAATTGGCTTGGCCCGTACTACGGACAGTTGATGTTGTCGGAGACGCTCAAAAACACTGAACTTCCGCGACGCCTTAAGCCGTTCAATCTCTACTATCATATGTATTCGGGCGAAAAGCCCGGTTCGCTGTCGGCGATCAAGTCGTTTGTGACCGAAGCGCGGTCGGCGAACGTCATTCCAGTCAAGGCCTCGCAATACGCAGCAATCGCCGATAGTTTTTTTACTGCAGAAATTCAGCAGGTCGATGCCTTGAGCTGGACCATCAACCGGCGGGGCGCTTTGCAATCGTTGCGGCTCGATGATGCAGACGCGATCGATCTCGATGACGTCCGCAGTACCGGCGTGTTGGGCGTGACGCGCCACGCCGGCTCGCTCTATATCGCCCTTGATCCAGCCTTCGAACCGGCGATGATTTCCACACGTCCGCGCGCACCCGCTGGCGAAACGATCGTCGATAAGGACCGGATCCAGCTGATCGAGAGCCGCTGGAGTCTACGCAATTTGCGCCGCGCCGACTGCGAGTTCACGATCGAGGCTGAAGGCTTCGGCCCGGGCAGCATGACGTGGCAGACAACGCCGAACCAGAACTATGTCATCGAGGCTATCCGCGATGGCGCGCAGCTGCATAAGCAGGAGGTCGCCGCCGACACCACTGGCAAGCTGGCGCTGTCTTTACCAATCGACGCGCGCACGCCGCTTGAGCTGAAACTGAGTTGCCACAATGGTTGACCTAGCATCATTCTGGACGCGG
>JANOCZ010000179.1:0-2605 GCA_031412455.1 Hyphomicrobium sp.
CCACTCGCTGGTCAGAAGCTCCGCGATTTTCTACAAGCTGGGCGGCACGGCGACATGGCGTGGATGGAAACGACGAGTGACCGGCGCGCCGATCCCAACGCGTTGTGGCCGGACGCGCGCACGGCAATCATGATCGGGCAATCGTATGCGCCCGAGATCTGCGGGGATCCGCTCGCCTATCTGCGCGAGACGGACCGCGCGGTCATTTCGATGTACGCTAAAGGCCGCGATTATCACGATGTCCTTAAGGGGCGCATCAAAACTCTGGCGTCGGCCTTTGCCGCTGCGTCGGGGGCGGACGTCAAGGTATTCGTTGATACCGCACCGTTGATGGAAAAGCCGCTCGCGGCGCGCGCCGGCATTGGCTGGCAGGGAAAGCATACGAACCTCGTGTCGCGGAGCCATGGGTCGTGGCTGTTTCTCGGCGCAATCCTTACAAACTTGGACCTTGCGCCGGATGAAGCCGAGGCTGACCACTGCGGGTCGTGCACCCGGTGCCTCGACGTGTGTCCGACCCATGCGTTCCCAGCACCTTACCAGCTCGATGCGCGCCGCTGTCTGGCGTATCTCTCGATCGAGCATCGCGGGCATATTGACGTTGAATTTCGCGAGGCGATGGGTAACCGGGTGTTCGGTTGCGACGACTGTCTCGCGGTGTGCCCGTGGAACAAGTTTGCGGAAGCGTCGCGCGAGGCAAAGTATGCCGTCTCAGATGCGACCGACAATCCGCCGATCGAAGACTTGCTCGGGCTCGACGATGCGGCATTTCGAAAGCGGTTTGCGGGAACGCCTGTCAAGCGGACGGGGCGCGACCGGGTCGTTCGAAACGCTTTGATCGCGGCTGGCAATTCGCGCGACGCGGCGTTATTGCCCAGGGTTCGCGCGCTTCTTGAAGATGCGTCGCCGCTTGTTCGCGCTATGGCGGTTTGGGCATCGGTTCGTTTATCTGACAGTGCTGCGGTCTCTCGCTTGCGAGAGCGCTACGAGGCGGCCGAGACTGACGCCGAGGTCAGAGCCGAGTGGCGGGCCGGCGACGAGGGGCAGCTTTGATGGCACATCTGCTGTGTTTCGGGATGGGTTACAGCGCTCAAGTGCTGGCTCAGTGCATGACCGCGTCGCAGTGGACAATTACGGGTACGTCAACAACGGCGGAAGGCGTGGATCAGCTGCGTGAGCAGGGCTTCAACGGTTGTTTGTTCGATGGATCGTCAGGTGATGATGCGCTTGGGTCGGCGCTGCGATCGGCGACACATATTTTGTCGTCAGTGCCGCCCGACGCGCGAGGCGACCCGGTGCTGCGGGCCTTCGCAGAGCAAATCGCGGCGAGCCCGAGCATCTCGTGGATCGGATATTTTTCGACCATCGGCGTATACGGCGATGCCGGCGGCGGCTGGGTCAGCGAGGATACCACGGCTCATCCAGCATCCGAGCGCGGCCTGCGACGCCTCCGAGCCGAGACCGCGTGGCGCGACCTTGGACGGCGCTGTGGAAAGCCTGTCATGATTTTCAGACTGCCCGGCATTTACGGACCGGGACGCAGCGCAATCGATGATCTCAAAGCCGGCACGGCGCGGCGAATCATAAAGCCTGGGCAGGTGTTCAACCGCATCCACGTCACGGACATCGCGGCGGCCGTCGCGGCGGCTATCGAGAGGCCGCAACGGCAGCGCGTGTTCAATGTGACCGACGACGAGCCCGGGCCGCCGCAGGACGTCGTCGCCTATGCCGCCGAACTTCTTGGGTTGCCGGTGCCGCCCGACCTCGATTTTGCAACGGCGAATCTGAGCCCGATGGCACGCAGCTTTTATTCGGAAAGCAAAAGGGTTTCCAACGCTCGCATGAAAAGCGAACTCGGGATCGTTTTGCAGTTTCCGACGTACCGCGAAGGATTATTGGGGATTTTGCGTCACGGCGGTCGAGTTTAGGCTTCAAGTGTCAAAATCCGTCACAGCTTGTCCGCCTTTCCGCCCGAATGAGAAGGCATCCATAGGCTTGTCCTGTTGGTTTCGGCCTGCGGGGTCTGGTCGTGTTATTGAGGCTATGAGGGCAGCATGGTGCGCGGTTTTTTGGTTGCATATGGATTGGCGATAGCCGCGACGTCCATCGCGCATGCCGCCGAGCCGGTGGATGCGGCACACGCCCTCGCGCAGAAATTTGCGCAAGCGCCGGCACCTGAGAAAGCGCAGCGGCCACCACTCGATTACGAGATGGAGATGCTGCGGCGGGCGCGTGCTGAGCACGCGCAAGGGCGTCCCGATCCGCAAGTTACGCCAAAAGTGGTTCCGCCTCCTCAGCCGAACGCGGCAGCGGTTGCGCCGGCGGCAGCTCCCATAACGGCCGCTCCAGCGACGCCTCCAACCGCGGTCCAGACTGCACCGGTCGCAAAGATCGCGGAAATGCCGCCGGCTGCGGCCGCAACTCCGGCCGCGGCGAATTCCTCTGCCCCAGAGCAGGGCAAGCCGAACGTTCAGGCCAAAACCGAGACCAAAGCGGCCGAGTCCACTCCCAAGCTTACCGGCGCGCCTGCACTCCCCGCGTCACTGCTGCTGGCCATCGAGACGAGCGGGATTTCGGCCAAGTCGTCATCGGCGCCGAAGTTCGATCC
>JANOCZ010000180.1:0-1900 GCA_031412455.1 Hyphomicrobium sp.
CAAGGGCCGTTATCGTGGTCAGCAGCAGAAGTGGTTTGCGATGCGCTTCCTCGGCGCGGACAGCGAGATCGACATCTCAGCGCGTGATGGGCTCAAAGCCGAATTCGAGAGTTGGCGTTGGGCGCCGCTCAGCATCGTGCCCAAGCTCATCATCCCGTATAAGCGCGGCGTGTACGAGCAAGTGGCAGGGACGTTCGCGCACCTGGCCGTGGCTTGAGGGCTACCTATCACTCTCAAGCAAAAGGCCAAACTCGCGTCTGGCCTCGTAGATTATCCTGAAAAAGAAAGCTGTTACGCGGCTTTGGCGCCCAGGCGGCGGAGTTCGCTGACGAGCGTGTCGGCGGCGGCGCGCGAGGCGTCGTCTTTGGCGCCAGCAAGGTCGGCTTCAGCGATTTTCATTTCGTCGGCGATAATGGCCGGGGTCATGTCATCGACGTTGTAGGCCGTTTGGGCCAACACAGTCAGGCGGGTGGGATCGACTTCGGCGAAGCCCGACTTGACGAAGATGCGGCGCTTGCCGCCCGACGACGTCACATCGATTACGCCGGGGCGCAGCGTCGTGATGACCGGCGCGTGACCGGCTAAGACAGCGAAGTCACCATCGGCTCCCGGCACGACGACCTGATCGGCATCAACGGCCATCAGGATGCGTTCCGGAGATACGAGTTCGAACTTGAATGTGCCTGCCATGGTCGCGATCCTTAAAGCTCAAATCGTCATCCCCGCGCAGGCGGGGAACTGTCCAAATATCGGTCAGAATTCAAATTGCCTGCTGGACGGATCCCCGCCTGCGCGGGGATGACGGCAGTTGCGAATTCAGACCGTCTTGCTGTCTTCTTCTTCATCATCGTTGTCACCGTCGGCGCCGGCTTTGGCGCGGACGTCTTCTGGCGTTTGCAGTTTCGTGCCGCAGAATGGGCAGAAGAACAGCGGATGATCGACGAGGCCCGGTTCGTCGCCTTCGAGATCGACGAGGCCGACGGTCATGTAGATGACGTTGTCGGGACCAACGGTGACCAGCGGCTCGAAATCGCCGCCATCGAGCGCTTCCTGCAATTCCTCGCAGCAACTGCCGAATTTGGTCGCGGCCTCAGTCATTGTCGTATTCTCCAGGGCGCGCGACCGTTCGGCCGATCATTAAAGTTAGGCAGCTTCGGCGAGCTTCTCGGCTTTGGCGATAGCTTCCTCGATCGTGCCGACCATGTAGAAGGCCGGTTCGGGGAGATGGTCGTAATCGCCGTCGGCGAGGCCTTTGAAGCCCTTGATCGTGTCGGCGAGCGCTACAAGCTTGCCAGGTGACCCGGTAAACACTTCAGCGACCGTAAATGGCTGCGACATGAAGCGCTCGATCTTGCGGGCGCGGGCGACCGTCAACTTGTCGTCTTCCGACAGCTCGTCCATGCCGAGAATGGCGATGATGTCCTGGAGAGATTTGTACTTCTGCAGGATCGACTGGACGCGGCGGGCGATTGCGTAGTGCTCTTCGCCGACGATGCGCGGGTCGAGCATGCGCGAGGTACTGTCGAGCGGGTCGACGGCCGGGTAGATGCCCTTTTCAGCGATCGAGCGCGACAGAACCGTGGTCGCGTCCAAATGGGCGAACGAGGTGGCTGGTGCGGGGTCGGTCAAGTCGTCGGCTGGCACGTAGATCGCCTGCACGGACGTGATCGAGCCCTTCTGCGTCGTGGTGATGCGTTCTTGCAGCGCGCCCATGTCGGTCGCGAGCGTTGGCTGATAACCCACCGCCGATGGAATACGCCCGAGCAGCGCCGACACTTCGGAGCCGGCCTGCGTGAAGCGGAAGATGTTGTCGACGAAGAACAGCACGTCCTGGCCCTTGTCGCGGAAGTCTTCGGCGACGGTCAGACCGGACAGCGCGACGCGCATGCGGGCGCCCGGC
>JANOCZ010000181.1:0-11947 GCA_031412455.1 Hyphomicrobium sp.
GCTTGGTGAAAGACGAGCGCAACCTCGATCGCTTTGATCAAGTCTTTGGCCACGTCTTCAAAGGCCTTGACCTGACCTCCGACGCTATCGAAGCGCAAATCCCCGAGGAATGGCTGCGCCGCATGTCGGAGCTTCACCTGAGCGATGAGGACAAGGCGAAAATCGCCGAACTCGGTGGCTGGGAAAAGATCATGGAGGAATTGCAAAAGCGTTTGGCCGAGCAGAAGGACCGCCACCAGGGCGGCAACAAATGGATCGGCACCGGCGGCACCTCGCCCTTTGGCGCGTACGGGTACAATCCCGCCGGCATTCGCATCGGCCAAAAAGAAAGCCGGCATCGCCGCGCAATTAAGGTCTGGGATAAACGCGAGTTCAAGGATCTCGCCGGCACCGCCGAAATCGGCACGCGCACCATTAAAGTCGCGCTCCGCCGCCTCCGCCAATTCGCCCGCACCGGCGCGCCCTCTGAACTGGATCTCGATCACACCGTCCGCGGCACGGCCGAGAAAGGCTACCTCGACATTCACCTGCGGCCCGAGCGGCACAACACGATCAAGCTCTTAATGTTCTTCGACATCGGCGGCTCGATGGACGATCACATCAAGGACGTCGAAGAGCTGTTCTCCGCCGCCCGCTCCGAGTTCAAGCATCTCGAATACTACTATTTCCACAACTGCCTTTACGAAGGCGTTTGGAAAGATAACGCCCGCCGCTACACCGACCGCACCGACACGTGGCAAGTGCTGAATACCTACCCGGCCGACTACAAGGTTGTCTTCGTCGGCGATGCCTCTATGAGCCCCTACGAAATCACGGTCGCCGGTGGCTCCGTCGAGCACATGAATCCCGAGGCGGGCGCTCTGTGGCTGCGCCGCGTGACCGACTTGTACAAACACGCCGTATGGCTCAATCCGTTGCCCGAGCCGCACTGGCAGTGGACCCCGTCGATCGGCATGATCCGCAAACTGTTCACTGGCCGCATGTATCCCCTAACACTCGACGGTCTCGACGCCGCCACCCGTGAACTGATGCGCTAGGCCTATGCTCCGTCAACCGATAACCAACTTTCCCCGATGAAACCCGCAAGGCGTTGCCCCTGCGCAGTTGCTTGGCCACGCGCCGCCAATTATACCAAATTCATCGGCTCACGATCGCGCTGAGTCTCAACCGGCGTTGCACGGCTTTAGGGGATGACGTCAATGCGAATGCGCACCTGCATACAGGCTCTTGTCCTGAGCCTTCCTCTTGCCGGCTGCGGCGCCAGCATCCCCAATTTGACAACCGGCGCGCTCTTTGGCGGCGAAGCGGCAAAGCCAGCCGCCCCGCAAATCACCAACGATCCGACGTCGCGCGCCATGCAGGTTGGCACCACATCCGCGCGCGCCTTGAAGTGCGGCTTTAATTTTGACCCCGTAAAGTTGCGCACGCAATTTCTGGCAGCTGAGACGGCGACTGCTCCAGCTGATGCAGAAAAGCTCGGCCAGATGTACGACGTTGGCTTCCGAGGAATTTCCAAAGCGATCTCCGCGCAAAGCGAAGACTACTGTTCGAAACAAAAAACTCTCAAAATTAAAGAAGCCCTTAATCGCCACCTCGCTGGCGACTTTACGCCAGCAGCTCCAGAGCCCGCCCCTGAGGAAGACGGCGGTCTGTTCGGCGACGTCGGGGCATCGAACGGCGGCGAGTTTAAAGACAGTAATCCCTTTAGGCGTGACTGATCGTTAATAATCAATTCTGCAAAACATATACAATTGCGCCGCCGGAATTTACCAGACAGCAAGCCTAAGGGGAGCATATCAAAGCTGTCCTTATCCGGCCGCTGCCTGGCCGATCGATAACCGAAGCGCGAGTGCATAATGTCGGTCCACGCCCGTTCGATCGAACTATCGCAGTTCGGCATACACGGCGCACCGGGGGCACTGCCGGCCGAATGTGCACCAGCCGGAACCCACTTTGATCTTCTGACGGATCGCGCCGCGTTTGACGCTCTTGAAAAAGATTGGGACGACCTGTTCGCCCGCGCCGGCCGCCCTGCGCAGATCTTCCAAACGTTCGCCTGGAACTGGCATTGGGCCAACACGTATCTTTCGGGATCCCCTGGCGGTATCGAAGGACTGAACCTGTCAATCGTCACCGGACGTCGCGACGGCCGCCTCATCATGATTTGGCCACTCGTGTCGCAACGCGTGCGCGGCATAACGCAGATTTTCTGGATGGGTGAACCTATCAGCCAATACGGCGACGTGCTCATCGACGACTGCCCCGACGCACGAGACGTCATGCGCGCTGGATGGGCATTTTTGTCCAGCCACGCCAAGGGTGACGTCGTTCGCTTGCGCCGCGTGCGCGCCGATGCAGCGGTTGCTCCATTGCTGACTGAGATTGGCGCCCGCATAGCCGATACACAAAAAGCCCCCTACCTCGACCTTGCCAGCGCTCCAGATTTCGCCGCCTATGAACAGCGCTACAGCGCCAGCACGCGCAAAAATCGCCGTCGCCTTGCTCGCCGATTGCAGGAACAGGGACCGATGGCGTTCGAACGTCATCACGGTGGTCCGCGAGCCAGCGCCTTAGCTGTCAAAGCGCTTGAGCTAAAAGCGGAATGGCTGAAGCGTCGCGGCCTAGTCTCGCATGCGATATCGGATGCCCGCATGGCGCGATTCTTTGCCAACGCCGCCGAGGGCCGTGAAAGATCGACGAACTGTATAGTCTCGGCCTTGGTTTCAAACGGCGAACCCGCGGCCCTCGAAGTCTCATTCACATGCAAACATCGGCTCGCGATGCACGTCATTGCCTATGACCTTCGCTTTGAAAAAGCCGGCGTTGGCGTACTGCTTATGGAGCAGAGCCTGCGCGATGCGTACCAAGATGGCCTTGGCACTTACGATATGCTGGCGCCGGGCGATAATTACAAACTCGACTGGGCCGATCAAACAGTCGACGTCCACGATTGGGTCAAACCGTTGAGCCTTGCAGGCTTCACGTATGCGCGGATCTATCTGGGCCTACTTCGCACCCGCGCCAAAGCCGTGATTACCGCGATGCCGAAATCCTTGCGGCGTTTGCTGACATCTGGATATTCCCAGACGTTCTGATGCACGCGCGTCGTTACTTGACGCCAAGCTTCTTCTGCAAACTCGACGACGACGTCGTATACTGAAACAGCACTTTTTTATCCGGATTGACGATCCGCGCCGCCGCTTGCGCCATAAGAGCGGCCTCATGGAAGCCTGACAGGATCAGCTTCAGCTTGCCCGGATAATGATTGATATCGCCGATTGCGAAGATCCCTCGTTCGCTCGTCTCGAACCGTTCGGTATCTACCGGAACCAGGTTCTCGTGCAAATTGAGGCCCCAATGAGCGACCGGACCGAGCTTCATCGTCAACCCAAAGAACGGCAGCAGCGCATCGCAAGCGATGCTCTCTGCCCCAGCGCCAGTCTTGAGCGTCACCGACTGCAAGAGCGCGCCTTCGCCTTTGAGATCACTGATCTGGCCGATCGCAAGCCGAACCTTTCCAGCAGCGACCAGCGCGCGCATTTTGTCGACTGAATGCGGAGCCGCCCGGAATTCATCACGCCGGTGTACGAGTGTGAGGCTTCGTGCCACCGGCTGCAGACTAAGTGTCCAATCAAGCGCACTATCGCCACCACCGGCGATGACGACATCACGCCCGCGCATCGATTCTATTTTCCGCACCGAGTAGAGAACCGACGTGCCCTCGAAGGCTTCGATGCCGGCCAACGGCGGCCGCTTCGGCGTGAACGATCCCCCACCGGCCGCGATCACGACGACCTTCGCTAAGAAGACGTTGCCCGCATCCGTGACGAGACGGAAACGCCCGTCGCTTTGCCGCGCGAGCTCATCTAACCGCTCGCTGAAATGAAATGCTGGCGTGAAAGGTTTAATCTGCTCCATCAACCGGTCGGTCAACTCTTGTCCCGTGACGACCGGCAACGCCGGCACATCATAGATCGGCTTTTCCGGATAGAGTTCCGCGCACTGCCCGCCCGGCCGGTCCAAGATATCGACCACGTGCGCCTTGAGATCGAGCAGCCCGAGCTCGAAAACGGCAAACAAACCAATAGGCCCGGCGCCGATGATAACGACGTCAGTTTCGAAAATTTCGCCGTCACCTGTCGATGGTGCGCTAACCGTCATTGCTTCACGAACCTTCGCGGTATGGACCGCCGCTCAGCGACGGCAAACGAACCTAGAACTGTTTCGCCGGAACGCGTACGATGAGACCATCCAGACTTTCAGTTACCTTCATTTGGCAGCTGAGCCGGCTCTCCTCGCGCACATCAAATGCGAAATCGAGCATGTCCTCTTCCATCGCAGATGGCTTACCGGCAGACTCGCGCCACGCCGCATCGACGAACACATGGCACGTTGCACATGCGCACGCACCACCACACTCGGCTTCAATGCCATCGATATTATTCAGTTTCGCGGCTTCCATCACCGTCAATCCGAGCTCAGCCGTAACCGTTTGGCTGCTGCCGTCGGGTTGAATAAAAGTGATCTTGGCCATCTTTAAACCGCGCTTGCCCCGTCGATTTGATTTTTAAAGCCGATTCATCATCGCGCCACGAGTTGTATGGCGACCAGCCGGCTCATATACTGGCGCAGACTTAGTCGGATGGCGCTTTGAATTCAAGCGATTGCCCGGATCCTGCACCCACCGCAGCCGCGCATCAATGACGCACGGCGACTGGGACGCAGGCAGAGCCTACTGCGCGCGATACATGAAAGGGTAATCAGGCGTCCGCTGCGTACGTTGCCTGGATGAAGCGGCGCGCTTCATCGGCCGCATCCTGGATACGCGCCACCGTCTGCGCACACAGGGGCCTATTGTGAACGTTGAACTGCCGTTCTGCGAGCTCCGCCAGCCGAGCGACCCGCCAAGCGCCGATCGCGCGTCCCGATCCCTTCAAGGTATGAGCGGCCATCCGCCAATCGCGATCGGTACGCGCCTCTGCGAGCGAATGAATAGTCAACGGCAGCTGATCGAAAAACAGGCCAAGAACTTCCTTCTCGAGGTGAATGTCACCCATCGTGTAACGGCGCAGATGCTTGAGATCGACCGGATTGACTTGCAACGCTTCGCAGCTGGCCTGCCCCGGCGTGTCGTCCACGATTGCAGTGTTCAGCATCTGTAAACCATCGCCTTCCACGCGCCCGAACGGTTCGCGCGAAGCCCCAAACTTCAACGACAAACCTAACATTGACACGGTCGCGATAATTGCCAGTAAAACGAAACCCGTGAATTACGGCGATCGGTGCAAGGGTCCGGTAACTTCCGCCGCTCACAGCCCTTAAATCCCATGCCGTATTTCTGCCGCAAACAAGCGGCGTCGCGGCGTGGTATATGCCCCCATTCTGATAGCTATAGCAGCGATTTGCCGTTTGAGCGGTAAACGGAAATAGCATAGGTTCCAGCCAGGGGACCCTGGATCCGCGAATCGGCCACTCATGGCTGATGCAGCGTTGAGGGACGCGATCTATGGCGCAAGACCAAATTGCCAAGCTGATGGCTATTGCCGGCAGAACGACGGAGGCTGACTCGACATCGACTGGCACCTCGTCGGACACTTCCAACGCAACCGAGCCGACGTCTCCCCCGCCGCTTCAGAAATCGACCAGCATCACCTCGCTTGCGTCAGTTCAGCCAGCCAACGATCAACCGGCCCGTCGTGTTGCACGCCGCCGTCCCGCCGGACCCGTTCGCGGCAAGATCGCCGCCAATGACGATGTGCCGAGCATCGGCGGACTGATCTACGCACTCGAGCAAAAACCTTCGACCAAGATCTTCCGCCTTGCGACGCTGGCCAGCATAACTTGGACCATCGTCGGTATCGGCTATGGCGCTTTCACGTTAGCGCCCGAATATGCCAGCGGCGCTTCGATCGGAACGCTGCTCCTCCATCCGGTTGCATTCTACACCGCCACCGCCGTCATTGTTCCAGTCGGCATCTTCTGGTTGCTCGCACTGTTGAATTGGCACATCGCGTCGCTGGCCTTGAAATCATCGACGATGACCGAAGTCGCGATCCGTCTCGCTGAGCCCGATCGCGCAGCGGAGCAATCGATCGCCAGTCTTGGCCAAGCTGTGCGCCGCCAAGTGTCGTTCATGAACGATGCCGTGTCCCGCGCTCTCGGCCGCGCCGGCGAACTCGAAGCGCTGGTCCACAATCAAGTCGCCGACCTCGAACGCTCCTACGAACAGAACGAACGGCGCATTCGCGGACTGATCCAGGAACTGACCGGCGAACGCCACGCTCTGTTGAATACGTCCGGCAGTGTCACCGACACGTTGCGCACCTTGGGAACCGAGATTCCCCAGCTGATTGAAAAACTCTCGACCCAACAGGTGACCCTCGCTCAGATCATCAAGGGCGCCGGCGAGAACCTGACCACTCTTGAAGGTTCGCTCGCGACGCAGACAGGCCGCTTCGAAAATGCTCTGGGTTCGCGCACCCAACAACTGCAGAACGTCTTGGAAGACTACACAACGGCGTTTTCGACGGCCCTTGGCGCGCGCACCGAACAGATGCGCGTCGATTTCGACACCTACATGCATACGCTCGATGCCTCGCTCGGCAATCGCACCGAAAATCTTCAAACCGTGTTCGAGGAATACGCCCGCGCCCTCGACACGACGCTCGCCAATCGCGCTCAAGCGCTCGACATTCAGCTGATCGAACGCACACAGTCTCTCGACAACGCCTTCCAAAAACGCCTCGAATTGTTCGACGAACAGATCGTGCGATCGACGTCGGCGATCGACAGCGCCGTGAGCGAAAAGGCAGCACTTCTGACGGACGCCCTCGAGCTGCATTCGCGCACCTTCCGCGATACCATTTCGCAGCAGGCAGCCGAACTCGACGACTCTGTTATGAATGGCGTCAACGCCGTGCGCCGCACGAGCGAAAACATCACCCGCCAGACGATGAAGGCCATCGACGGCCTCTCGCAGCAATCTGGCGTCCTGCAACACGTTGCCGAAAATCTCTTCCAACAGATCCACGGCGTCACTAGCCGCTTCGAAAATCAGGGTCAGACAATTCTGAAGGTTGCAGGCGACCTCAGCGAAGCCAACACGCGCATCGACCACACGTTACAAACGCGTCATGCCGATATCTCTCGCACGCTCGATCGTTTGTCTGGCAAAGCCGATGAATTCGGCCGTTCGATCGCCAGTTATTCGACCAACCTCGAAGGCTCGTTATCGAACATCGAAGGCCGCGCCCGCGCTTTCGCCGAAGAGTTGCGTGACGGCACAGAATTGCGCTCGCAATCGTTGATGGCCGAACTCGAACGCGTCAAAAATCAAACCGAAGCCGAAAGCGAACGCACCCTGTCGGATCTGCGTCAACGCTTCAACAGCGTCTCGGGCGAACTCTCGAAGGAATTTGAATCACTATCGACCCGTCTGGCATCGGCCTCCGACGAGACCCGCCTGCGCGCCGCTGAGGCGGCCGAAACGCTAGCTCGCGAACAGGCCCGCATCCGCGAAGAGTCCGCCCGCCTACCGGCATCCAGCCGCGAAACCGCCGATGCCATGCGCCGCGCCCTGAACGATCAGCTGAAAGCGCTCGATCAACTCTCCAAGATCTCAGCCCGCGCCAGCCAACAGCGCGATATCGTGACACCCGAATTAGCGGCACCCCTCGCCTTGTCCCGGCCGATGACAACCTTGGCCTCGGCACTTGCCAAACAGGACACGCCACCCTCTCGCGGGCGTGGCGCGCTCACGACCGATGGCCGGGACAACTGGTCACTCGGTGATCTGTTAGCCCGCGCGTCACACGACGAAGAAGCCCTGGCCGAGGAGCGCGCAGCCGCCGCCGCCCGAGCCGCAACTCAAGCCGCCGCCGACGCGCGCCGCGAGATCGAGGAACGCGAAGCAGCCGATGCTCGTGACGCCGCAGCTCTGGAAGCGCGGGTCGCCGCAGCCAAGGAAGTCCGCCAGGCAGCTCAGCAGGTGCGCAACGCTGCCGCCGCCGCTGAGGCTAATGCCAACCGAACTCAAATAGAACCCTTCCGCCTGGACGTGGCCGTCATCTCGCGCGCCGTCGATCCAGCGACCGCATCCGCTATTTGGAACCGCATTCGCGCCGGCCAGCGCAACGTGATGGTCCGCAGCATTTATTCGCCCGACGCCCGCGGCGCGTTCGATCAGGTTGCCTCGCGCATCAAGACCGATAACGAATTGGCCCAGACGGTCGCCCGTTATCTCGGCGACTTCGAGCGCATCATCAAGGACGCCGACGCACGCGACACGACCGGCCGTCTTGCTCACACGCACCTGATCTCTGACACAGGGCGCGTCTACCTGTTTCTCGCCCACGCCAGCGGCCGCATCAGCTAAGCGCGCCTCGCATCTGAGGCCGCTTTGCCAAACCCCACTCCGCAAATCAGCATCGAAGCGCATCACGAGACTTGGCCGCTGCGCGAAGCCTTTAAAATTTCGCGCGGCAGCAAAACGTCAGCCGAAGTGATCGTCGTCACTGTAACCGACGGCCAGCATATAGGCCGAGGCGAAGCTGTGCCCTACGCCCGCTACGGAGAAACCATCGACGCGGCACGAGCGAGCATCGCGGCCCTCGAGCCGCTTGCCGATCGCCAAGCTCTACACCTCGCACTGCCACCCGGCGCCGCGCGAAACGCCGTCGATTGCGCGATGTGGGATCTCGAAGCCAAGCGTCACGGCAGGACTGCGCACGCAATGGCGGGTGTCTCCCACCTTGATCCCGTCCTGACTGCCTACACCCTGAGCCTCGACACCCCTGACGTGATGGCAGCCAAAGCTGCATCCGTATCCAACCTTCATCTCCTCAAACTGAAACTTGGTGGCGCCGGTGACCGCGAGCGCATGGCAGCCGTTCGCCGCGCCCGCCCTGACGCCCGCCTGATCGCCGATGCCAACGAAGCTTGGAGCGTTGACGAACTTCTAGGCTTAATGCGCGCCGCCGCCGAATTTGGTTTCGAGACCATCGAACAGCCGCTGCCCGAACACGCCGACGAGGCGCTGCGTGGCACGCAATGGCCCGTCCCAATCTGCGCCGACGAAAGCTGCCGCACCTCAGCGGACTTGCAGCGGCTTTGCGGGCTCTATGACGCGATCAACATCAAGCTCGATAAAACAGGCGGCCTGACGGACGCTCTCGAACTCCACCGATTGGCGCGCGCCCGGGGAATGAAAATCATGATTGGGTCGATGGTCGCGACCTCGCTGGCCGTCGCACCTGCGATGCTGCTCGCCCAAGACGCTGAATGGGTCGATCTCGACGGCCCGTTACTGTTGGCTCACGACCGTCAGCCAGGCCTCGTTATCACGAACGGCCTCATCGCACCCCCGTCGCCAGACCTGTGGGGCTGATACTTCACGGGCACACGTCATACAGCCGCCGCGGCGGGGCGAGCTTTGATTGGCTTGCCGTCGGGCCATAGCCGTCCCAAAATCAGAGAGGCCACCATCGCCACCGCCGCGATGCCCGTCATCGCGAAATAAGACGCTGCCCCTGATTGTGCGTAAAACCAGCCTGCGATCAACGTTGCGATCCCCATCGCCAGCCCGGCAGCGACCGTAGCGTAAAGTGCTTGCGCACTCCCGCTGGCCCGATGCGGAACAGCGGTCGCAATGAAATGGATCGCCCCCAAATGCGACGCCCCGTAAGTCAGCCCATGCAAAATCTGCAACGGGATGAGCAGACCGAGATCGGGATCGAAACCCATCACGATCCATCGCAAGAGTGACGCCGCCGCCCCCGCCGCAATCAGGTTGACGGCACCGACCCTGCGCGCGAGCCAACCCGAGACTGAAAACAGCATGACTTCGGCTGCAACCCCGATCCCCCATAGCGCTCCGATCCACTCGCCGCTGAGGCCTTGCTTTTGCCAAATCAAAGTCCCGAACGTGAGGAACGTGGCGTGCGCCGCCTGTACGCCGCCGGCCGCAATCAGAAACGCGACGAACGCTGGCTGCTGCAACAGCATCCGCAGCTCTTCAGCTTTCCACCACGGCCCCGGTGCGACGCCTGGTTCGGCAGCATCAGCCTCGTTGAATGGAAGTGCACCACGCGGCAGCAGATGTGCAGCGATGACCGTTAAAACCACACCCAAAGACACAAGCCAGATGCCAGCACCACTTCCCCATCGCGATATTGCGATGCCGCCGGCAAAGCTTGCCGCGACAAACGTCAGCGACCCCCACAGCCGCATCCGCCCGTAATCGAGCCCCGCGTGACGCACGCCGGCCACCGCGACCGTCTCAGTCAGCGGCATGATCGTCGTGAAGGCAACGATCAGCGGCACCGTGAGCAGCAGGATCGGCCAAAACCCGTACGCTTGGCTGAGCAACAGGACAATCCCCAGGCTCACCCATGACAAGACGATCATCAGCAGCCGGTGCGAGCCGTTCCGATCAGCCACGATCGCCACGCCCGGAGTAATCAGCAGGCGCAAGAAAAACGGCGCCGCCATCACAGTGCTGATCTCAGCCGCACTCAGCCCACGGCCATCGAGCCACACGGGCATGTACGGCACATGCATTCCGTAAACGACGAACAGCGCCCCATAAAAAAGCGCGACCCGCATGCCGAACGCTCGCCGTATCGCCTGCATTCAAAGCCCCACTACACCAGCGTGCGAAAACGCGTTCTAGACCGCAAAGCCCCAGCTGTCAGGTGCGCCAAAGACTCACCCAAAGCATATCCGCTGCTGCGAGAATGAAAGACCTTGGCCGAGACGGCCTCGAATCACGTATGCGTAAAAAGGAATCTGTGGAAAAATTGGGGCAGCGATGCACCGTCACTCAAGCGCGACAACCGACGACAGCGAAACTGAATACCGCACCATCGAATCGGCGTTGCTGGAATCCGCGCGTGGGCGCTGGTTCCTGGCCGAACACGGCCGTCGCGCGCGCCGCCTCGATAGCGCTTTGCTAGAAGACGCGATCGGCCGCTTGCAGACGTCGCTGCGTCAACCGCCGGCCCTTCTCGGCCAGCTGCGCAGCGAAATCGAAACGCTTAAAACCTATCTTGCCGAAACCCGGGCCGCGCTGATGAGCCGTACCGCGACCACCGGCACCGCAACCAACGGCACTGGCGACACCTCCCCGCACGCCATCCTCAAAGCTGCTGAAGACATCCACGATATCGCCTGGGCTCTCCAGGCCAATCCCTTTGATCCGAAGGGCTGCGAAGAGATCGCGCGCAACGCCGGCCGGTTATACGTCCTGAGCCAATCGCAAGCGGTCGAGTCAGATCGCACACTTAAAACAGCAGCTGCCATCGACGCCGCCGGTCAGCGTCTCGAAGCGATGCTCGAAACCGTCATCCACGAATTGCAGATCGATCACGCGCAGTTAGATCGCGCCCACTCGATCGTCGCCTGATCATCCCTCTCCTGTGACTTCCGTCGAAGCCCTGCGCCTGCGCGCGGAGCGGAGCGGATAGGCTTGGTCCACCTGGCCTCGCCAAACTCGGCCTCGCCCAAATTTCAACGCGAAACACAAAAAAAGCCGGACCTCAGGTCCGGCTTTTTCAATCTCGCTACGAGAGCAAACCTAGTGAGCGCCGCTGAGCAGCCAGTCAAGTTTCGAGCGCACTCCGACCGCTATAATGTCCGCGCTGCTTTCAACGTCGCCTGTGAGGGTACCGCCGAAACTATCTTCCTGAATCGTAGTCGCATCTTCAACAAAAACGTGGGCATACGAGAGGTCGATGGTCGTATTTTCGCTGTACTTGTAGGACGCACCAGCCGACAGCCAGAACCGGTCTGCATCGGGCACGCGAACCGTCCGGCCCTCGGCCGTATCAATCGGCGAAATCTCGTAAGCCACGCCACCACGCAATGTCAATTGCGAACCGTACTGGTGCTCGAGGCCCGCTGAAAACATCCAACCGTCGTCCCAGTTGAGCGGCAGCGAACTTAAAATTGG
>JANOCZ010000182.1:0-4654 GCA_031412455.1 Hyphomicrobium sp.
AAGAGCCGGCTGGTTTGCTGACGTCGATCGCGAGGGGTGCCGGCCGACCAATTTGTTCGCATTACGGTCCATACGGATCGCGAACACCAGAACGTGAAGACGCGGTCTGTTGAGATTTTGTGGCGGTCAGCAGAATCGCCACACTCCCTGCCACGAAGTCGCCTGTTTCTGGCGCGACCACCGCGCACCTAAATGAGTCCACGGATTAGTTTCGACGACCCGTTAAGGGCAAACTGAAATTGAGGGATGGAGGCCATTATGACGAAGTTCAAGTTTGTTAGTTTTGCCAGTGCGACTTTAGCGGTTGGCTTGTTGGGGCTGAGCGCCGTGTCTCTGGCCGCGGATGCAGCTGCGCCGGCCAAAGCCGAACCTGCCGCGACTGCGCCGGCTGAGGCTGTCGACGCGGCCGCGCCGGACGCCGCAACCGCTCTTGAGGCTGCCGCGCCCGAGGCTGCAGCGGCGGAAGCGGCGGCCGACGCGCCAGCTGCTGAAGCTCCAGCTGCCACTGAGGCGCCAGCAGCCGAAACGCCAGCAGAACCTGCTGCCAAGCCAATGTTAGCACCAGCTCCTGCAGCTGCGCCGCAGAAGACTGCTGGTGCGCCTGCAGCAGCGCCATCGGCGGCATCGTTGGCGATTGGTGCGGCTGTTGTCGGTGCTGACGGCCGGGAGATCGGCAAGGTCAATCGCGTCAGTTCGGGCGCGGGTGGCGAGATCACCGAAATTCACGTCAACGTTTCGGGCAACGCCGGGTTATCAGGCTCTCTGGTCGCCATTCCTGGTAACAGAATTGCGAGCGGTGGCGACAAAGTGAAACTGTCGTTGACGTCGGACGAAGTCAGCAAGCTGCCGAAGATCGATGGCGGCCGGGGCTAACTCACCCCGTTTCAAAGACTTATCGTGTTACGCGGGCCGGGCTTCTCAACGAGGCGCGGCCCGTTTTCTTTTGCTTTGGTCTTGTAGCCCCTGGCCGGCTTAGTTCCCGCTTTGAGCAACCAAAGCCTCTAAACCGCGTTTCACATGCACTCAGACGCTTCGAGGCATTGCGGTAGAAAAACCGTTGGCTCGGGCGCCAAATTGCCGGATCGCGATGAGGCACCGGCCCGTTCAACACCAACACAGAGGTGAATGTGATGAAATCGCCAGTGCTAACTCGCGTGTGCGTTTTGTCGATTGCCGCGGCCCTCGCCTACACCGCTCCGGCTCTCGCACAATCTGCCCCGGTGCAGATCAAGGAAATGAAAGTTGGAAGCCCGGTCCACGGTACCGACGGAATTAAAGTCGGCGAGGTCAATCGGATCAAAGCCGATAGCGATGGCCGGGTCATTGAAATCCAAGTCACGACAGGCGGGCCCGCCGCGCTCGATGCAACGGTGATTTCGATCCCAGCGGATAAAATCGCAAGTACCAGCCCGGCTGATGTCAAACTGTCGCTCAGCGCCAGCGATGCGAAGAACCTTCCGGTTTTGAGCCCTGACGAGAAGGGTTAGCTGATCGCTCGTTGTGCGACAGGATATGCAAACAAAATGGCCGCATCCCGAAACCGAGATGCGGCCTTATTTGTTTTCGAAGTCACAATAAGCGGCGGCGGCATGCGCCGTCGAAAATTATTTAATGATCAAGGAGACGTTATGTTGATGAACACCTTAGCGCGCGGATTATGCGCCGCGGCGGCGATCGGGACGCTTGCAGTTTCACTGTCGGTTCCCGCGAACGCCGCCTATCCGCAATATGTAAAATCGGCGTGCAAATCCGACTTCCGGAAGTTTTGCCCGAAATACGATATCGACAGCTCGAATTTGCGCCAGTGTATGCGCAGCGTCGCGCGGCAATTATCGCCACGCTGCACTGAATCGCTGGAGCGAAGCGGTGAGCGGCGCAACGGCTAGCTCAGCGCTATCTGCGTCGTCCGTAGCTGTCTATCTTATCGGTCGAACCGCTTGTATTTGATACGATGCGGTTCGACGGATTGTTCGCCGAGGCGGCGTTTTTTGTCTTCTTCGTAGTCGGCGAAGTTGCCTTCGAACCATTCGACATGGCTGTCGCCCTCGAAGGCCAGGATGTGCGTTGCGAGCCGGTCGAGGAAGAAGCGATCATGCGAGATGACCACGGCGCAACCGGGGAAATCTTCAAGTGCGGCTTCCAGCGCGCCCAAGGTTTCGGTGTCGAGATCGTTGGTCGGCTCGTCGAGGAGGAGGAGATTGCCACCTTCCTTCAGAAGCTTGGCTAAATGCACGCGATTGCGTTCGCCGCCTGAGAGCAAGCCGACTTTCTTTTGCTGATCGGCACCCTTGAAGTTGAACCAGCCGCAGTAGGCGCGACTTGGAATTTCCTTCTTGCCACCTAAAAGCATAATGTCGTTACCGCCGGAGATTTCCTCCCAGACGGTCTTCTTGTCATCCAGATGTGCGCGCGATTGATCGACGTAGGCGATTTTGACAGTTTCGCCTAAGCGGATGCTGCCGGCATCGGGATTTTCAACTCCGGTCAACATTTTGAAGAGAGTCGTTTTGCCAGCCCCGTTGGGGCCGATCACGCCAACGATGCCGCCGGGCGGCAGTTTGAATGATAGATCGTCGATGAGGAGACGATCGCCGAAGGCTTTGGAGAGGCCCTCAGCTTCGATGACGACGCCGCCAAGGCGCGGCCCGGTGGCAATCGTGAACGAGGCTTTGCCGCTTTCCTCGCGACCTGCTTGCTCGACCAGTTTGTCATAGGCCGCAACGCGCGCCTTCGATTTGGCTTGGCGAGCTTTCGGCGACGCGCGGATCCATTCGAGTTCGCGGGAGAGCGTTTTTTGCTTGCCCTCTTCCTGCGATTTTTCGACGGCTTCGCGCTTGGCTTTCTGCTCGAGCCAGCTCGAGTAGTTGCCCTTGTAGGGGACGCCATGGCCGCGATCGAGTTCGAGCGTCCAGTCCGTCAGATTGACGAGGAAGTAGCGATCGTGCGTCACGAGGATGACGCAGCCGGTGTAATTTTTCAGGTAACGCTCGAGCCAGGCCACGCTTTCGGCATCGAGATGGTTGGTCGGCTCATCGAGCAACAGAATATCGGGCTTCGATAACAACAGGCGGGTCAGCGCGACGCGGCGCTTCTCGCCGCCTGAGAGCTTGGTCACGTCGGCATCACCGGGTGGTGAGCGCAGCGCATCGAGCGCCTGCTCAACCTGGGCGTCGAGATCCCACAGGTTCTGCGCATCGATCTGATCTTGCAGCGCGGTCATTTCGTCGGCCGTCTCGTCGGTGTAGTTCGAGGCGATCTCGTTGTAGCGGTCGAGGATCGCTTTCTTCTCGGCGACGCCTTCCATGGCATTGCCGAGCACGTCCTTGGTTTCATCCAGTTGCGGTTCTTGCGCCAGATAGCCGACCCTTATGCCGTCGGCTGGACGGGCTTCGCCGATGAAATCATCCACGGTCCCAGCCATGATTTTGAGCAGCGTGGATTTGCCCGAGCCGTTGAGGCCGACGACGCCGATTTTTGCACCAGGGAGGAACGAGAGCGAGATGTCCTTCAAGACCTGCTTGCCGCCCGGATATGCCTTCGACAACTTGTGCATATGGTAGACGTATTGGTGGGCTGCGGCCATGTTCGAGGCGCCTCTCAGGTGCGATGTGTCAGGGATTGCTGCGGGTTTTAGCCTAATGCGCGGCGATGCTCAATTGGATCAACGCGCGTTCGGGGGCGTCATGGCCGCGCGGAGGACGCATCGTTCATGCAGCGCGAACGGCGAATACGGATGGCTGAGCGTCACAGCGTTGGATTGTTGACGCCGGTGAAGAAGAAGATGCCAAGGCCAACGGTGAAGACCATCCAGCCCCACAGCGTATGCTCAAACCACACCGCCCAGAACGAGCGCGTGCGTTCATAGCGCCAGGCAAACAGCGCGCCGACGAGGAGCGTGCCGACGACGGCGATCCAGTTGCGAAACAGGATATGGCCAAAGGCAAACGCCAACGCGTTGGCCGCGATCAGAGTCCAGCGACTGGAAAACAATGGTCCATAGCGATGGAAGAAAAATACGCGATAAACGAACTCCTGCGCCAGCACGGATGTGAATGGATAGAGCGTCATGATTTTGAGCCATTTACCGGGGCGCTCGGCGGCCAGCGCGAAGAGACGATCCGGCATGACGTGGGCCATGGCGTAGAGAACCAAGCTTGCGCCTATCGCAAACAGGATCACGACCGAATAGAGCGTCGCGAACGAAAACAGCCGCTGCAGTTCCCGCCGCAAACTGAAAGTTTTGTCGGCGAACAAGAAGAACGTCATCAGCAGCAGAACCGGCGGCAGCGCATAGAACAGCGGCACGCCGTACGAGAACACAGCCATACGCATGACAATTGGCGCGGCGATGAACAAGACGCCCAGCTCGAGGATCAATATTGCACGGCGCGTATCACCGGGGCCTGCAATTTCCGGCGAACGGGGCAGCGTTCCGCCCGCGGCAAAGCCGCCTATACGATCTGTTGCACGATCACCCGAGAGCATACCGTCTCCGCCGCGTTGGCATTCGAAAGTCCGATGCGGCGCCCGTCTGCGTCATTGCGCGTTTGAGCCGATCAATCCCGGGACCAGGCTCGCTCTCGCTTGCCAACGGCGCGCTATTTCAGCAGCGATGACCGAGGCAGACTGCAAAGGCGGATAGGTCCACGAGGCC
>JANOCZ010000183.1:0-3697 GCA_031412455.1 Hyphomicrobium sp.
CGTGGTTGGCGAACTTGCAACAGCAGTGGTTGCGGTTTCACACGCGGCGAACGCGGGCGCGGCCATCGCGGCTCATGCCGCGAGCGTCGATGTCAAAGCAGCAATCAATCGGGAGGTCGCGCTATATTTCCGCGTCGCACCGCGGCTGCGGATAGCGCTTATAACGCCTGTATTTAGAAAAACTTGCATCGCCGTCCCCCGCGCAGTTGTTGCTGCTGCGGGTTACGCGGGGCTTTGCCAGCCCGATACAAACAGGAAATGCCTGTGCCCGATTCCCGCAAACCAAGGCTGAGCGAGCTGTACGCCATCGTTTAAAGAACGAAAGAGCATAATCATTTTATTCCGTTTGGAACGGCAGTTATTCTGTATGCGATGGAAATATGCAACACGACCAGTGGCCGTGACCGCAACCTAGGGGTGAGCGCAGTCGTCACTCTGTCAGACGATGAGAAAATCGCTGGCAGATAAGAAGCTGGCCGTGGGAATCGTTGCGACGTGGACAGCCGCGGCTGCGCCACGGCCATCGCCATCCCACCACAGCGAGCGCGTGGCGGTATTGAAGAAAAATTCCGAGTGATTGGTCGTTGCCCGAGCGCCGATTTCGAGCATGCCAGCGTCGAATGCACCGGTCGCGGTCGTGAAGCCAAACCCCGCCGCGGAGACGGAAAGTTTGTCGATACCGCGCTGAAAATCGACGAGCCTGTCGCCGCCGTCGAGAGCCGACATGAATACGAAGTTGTCGCTGCCGGCACCCCCCGTCAATCGATCAGCACCTCGGCCGCCAACCAGACTATCGTTGCCACCGGAACCGCTAAGAATGTCGTTACCGCCAGAGCCCTCGATCCGATCGGCGAGCGCGCCGCCCGTTATGACATCGGCAAACGCCGAGCCGAGTATGCGTTCGATGCCAGCGAAAGTATCACCTAGTGCTTCGCCACCTGATCCCGCTACGGCCAAGTTGAGTGCCACGGCGGCTGTAGCCGACGCGTAGGAAATGGTGTCATACCCGACGCCGCCGATGAGCTTGTCTGCACCGGCTCCGCCGATCAACGTATCGTTGCCAGCTCCGCCCGACAGAACGTCGTTACCTGCGCCGCCCGTCAACCCGTTGCCGATAGCGTTGCCGGTGATCGTATCGTTTCCGCTGCCGCCGATCGCATTTTCGATCAACGAGCGCGGATCGTCCTTGAACTGCAGAGAATTTGCGATGTTGCCGCGCGCCAGATGGAGGCCGTCGCCGCTTAATCGCGCAAGTTGCGAAGCTGATACCGTCGACCATTCGCCGGGATTGAGGTTGACCGACAAGTTGGTCCGATAATTTGAGAAGTCGTAGGTATCGGTGCCGCCGCCATCCCAAACGGTCATGAAAATTTGATTGCCGGCGGGCAATCCCTGGGCTGCGCCATTGATGAATTGCTCACCCGTCAATGGGTTCCAGCGATAGACCGTGTTGCCACCTTGCGTCGTGAAGTCGGCGCCATACATCGTCTGCAACGCAGCGATATCGTCCATCATCAGGGCTTGCGCGTAACTCGTTGCGCCGTTTTTGAAGCCGTAAGCTGTGCTAGCTCCTATGTAGGACGCGTACGTCATCACGGAGAATTCCATACTGTTGCGCGAAGCCGGTAGCGCGCCGTAGACATTCGTTTCGTTGCCATGCTTCAGGCCGAGCGCGTGTCCTGTTTCGTGAAGCAGCGCCATATAACCGTAGGACCCGGCGACGGGCCGCGTGAACAGCGAGCCAGTCGAGTTGAACCAGATATCGCCACCTTCGGCCGTCGCGGATGGTTCATAGGCCCACGCCGTCGAGGTCAAGGCCGTTGCAGCAAAACGAATGTCGGCTGGTTGCGATAGCGAATCCGACTGAATGAAATTCAGGTTCGTGATGGCCGAAAACTGGCCGAGGATTTTCAGGATTGCATCTGATTGCACGGCAGAGACGCCGCGGAAGCCAGAATCCCGTTCGCCGCCATAACTATAAAAGCTCGCAAACGCCGGCATGCCGACAGTTATATTTAGCGACGCCCATTTATTCCCGCTTAACAAGCCGTCGACGTTCTGACGGCCGGTAAGCGCTACGCTTTCCGTACTCAACATAGTCTTGCCCTGCCAAGCAAAAATCCGGCCGGCCGTTATTATAAAATTGGCTGCCGGTCCAAGGCGGAGACTACCTGTGGAGTTGCAACAAACCGTTGCAAATGACGGTAAACGTTTAGCTTATCGCTGTCTCAGATGCGGACGGCCGGTACATTTAGCGCTGCCAAGACTCGGTTCAGCTACTAATCGGCTGAGGCACCCAAGCTGCGGTCGCAATGTGTTCGGCACGACCTACCCCCCCGACTGACAAACTGGTCCAAATCCCCGCCGCTTGCGTTGCTGTTGAGGTGCCAACCATCGGAGGCGGAACTTGCGGACAAAAGTATCCCAACTTTTTCTCGTCGCAGCCGCCGCGTCGATCGGGCTGCCGCATTCCTCGCCCGCAGCCGATTTCACCGCCCGCCAAGTGACTGAGGCATTCTTTATGTCGCGCGACGGGACTGCACCAGACTTTGCCGGGAAAGACCTGAGTTTCCTCGATCTCGCCGGCATCGATTTTAAGAGTGCGCGTCTGGCTGGCGCCAATCTGTTTGGCGCCGATTTGACCAAAGCCAACTTCAAAGGCACCGATTTGTCGGGCGTCCGCCTGGACCGGGCGGCAATTGTTGCAGCCGACTTTTCGGGTGCAAATCTGTCTGGCGCGTCGCTGCTTCGTCCGAGCGTGAACGTGGCGCTCGATCGCAACCCGCTCGACGCGCCGCGGTTTGCGGGCGCCAACTTACGCGGCGTTCGCATGACCGCGATGATGGACGGCGCCGATTTCCGCGGCGCTGATCTGACCGATGCCAATTTCGGCCCAACCGATCCGCGCGCCGACATGTCGAGCATGCCGGGCTCGATCCTGCGCGGCAGTGATTTTTCCGGAGCGGTACTGGTCCGGGCGGATTTGATGTGGGCCAAACTTAGGTTTTCGAAATTCGTCGGCGCCGATCTTCGCGACGTCAACTTCGTCGGCGCTGACTTATCGCATGTGGATTTTTCCGGTGCTGACATGACCGGCGCGAACATTATGGAGGCCGATCTCGACGGTGCCATTCTGTCGGGCGTGCGCGGGCTGGACAAACTCAACGGCCATGAGCAGGCCACAAATTTTGACCGCACGGTCCGCTAAGGGCACTCCACGTCTTCATTTTCAAGCAGCGACGCTATATACGTGAAGGAGGGCGCGCCGCAAACGGCCGCCAAGTAACCGGGCGTCATGGCAATGCGTGAATTTATCCAGCGACGTTCTCGAGCTTTGCTCCAAGGCAAGGGCGCAATCGCGATCGGGTGTTCGGTTGCGCAATAAGCTGATCCAAGCGTTAGCCGCAGCAATGGTTGTGTGGGCGGCGTCGACCTTCGCGGGTCAACTCGTGAGCGCGCAAGAAGCCCAGGTCGACACCGCGCTGATCGTGTCTGTTGATGTTTCCAATTCGGTCGATGGCGATCGCTATCGATTGCAGATGGAGGGCATCGCCAAAGCGCTCGAGGATCCAGGCGTAATCGAGGCGATCACCAGCGGCGCGAATGGCGGCATTCTGTTTGCGATGGTGACATGGGCTGACCGCCCGGCACTGACGCTGCCGTGGACCAAGATTTCCAATAAGCAGGAGGCATTTGC
>JANOCZ010000184.1:0-6825 GCA_031412455.1 Hyphomicrobium sp.
TTATCCTTACCCACTTATCCCCTCACTTAACGCTGCCGCCAAACATTCCGCGCGCGCATCTATCGCTCTACCAATCCCGCGCGCATACTCACTCATCGGCTCTCAAAAGAGCAGCATCCGGGGCGCTGGATGATGTGGGAGTAGAAACTTCGACGGCACCACTTCGACGCAAAGGCGTGCCTAGGAACAACCGCCGTCCGCGAAGGGGTGAGATGCCCTTCGTGAGGAGCAGCCCTCTGGTGAAAGTGGCGCGCGGGGACGTTTGACAACCGAGGTTACGGACCGGCTCCGAGGACGCATTTTTTTTAACACGACCCAAACGCGGCCCCGCGGCCGGTCCGTCTTTATTGCATTTGCGCAACCGACACGCCTCCGGCGCGCCGGCCGGTTGCGCACGCCTACTTAAAAATCAAACATCCATGCTGTCGTCGCCGCCGCTCGAGTCGTAATCATCATTCGCATCTTGCGCCTGATCATCGGACTCATTGCGCGCGTCTTGCTCGTCTTGCAGCTCGTCTTGCGTCTTGTCAGCGTCCTTCAACGCGGCTTGATCGCTACCCGAACCACCGCCTTCCGAACCGCGCGCCTGCGCCGAGCCGCCGAACATGCCGCGCAAACTCTCAGCGACCATCATGCCACCAGCGACACCCGTCGCCGTCGATAACGCGGTACTCAAAAATCCACCGCCGCGCGATCCAGCTTGCGGCACCGCTGTTGCAGGTTCCCCACCCACAGCACCACGACCCGCACTACCACGCCCCCAAGGCGACGCTGTTCGGGGTGGCGCAGCATCCGCCATCGGCCGGCGCTGAGTGTCCCGGTCGCGATCGCGTCCGCCGCCGAGTAACCCGCCGAGGAAACTTCCACCACCGTTATCGTCCTCGCCGGCTTGGCTCTCGAGTTCGCGGATGCGCTCCTCATTGGCGGCAATCTGATGCTGAAACACGATCGCCGATTGCACGAGCATGTATGCCGCATCGGGTGACTCCCGCAGCCGCTGCGTAATCAGCGTGTCGGCTTGCCGGTCCTTCGTCATCGGACCCTGCTGGCGCAACCGGTCGAACAGATCCTCGATCAAACGTTGTTCTTGAGCATTCATGGCAAGCCTCCTCAGCGCCCCCTCGTCGGGGCAAAAGACAAGTCCTGACATGGGATGCACAAGACCCGAACGGAAGACCCGCAAAGACGGCATCGGAAATTATACGCGGCACGCTCAGGCCAGCGCGAACCACACGCCCGAGCTCCGCACGCCGACTTGGCCCGCACCGCCGCGCGGCTCAGCCAGCGCAACGAGATCAGCATAAACCGCGCGCGTGACGAGCGCTTCGAGCCGCCCCCGCACGAGAACGTACGGTTTCAGACCGCCGTCGGGCGGCTGCGCAACAAACCGCAACGGGTGCGCCGCATCGACCGTCACGACATCATCCACGTTCGTGCGAAACGTCAGCACCTGTGTATCGCCCGAACCCGTCACCGCCATTTCGACGGCGAGAAAATGCGCGTCCTCAACCTCGACGTCGATCTTCTCGACCGGCGTCACGACGTAGGTTCTCCCGTCGTCGTCCTTGCGCAAAATTCCAGCGAACAATTTGACTAGGCCTATCCGCCCGATCGGACTGTTCTGGTACAGCCACGTCCCATCGCTGCAAATCTTCAAGCCTATGCTGCCGCAATAGGGCGGGTTCCACTGATCGACCGGCCGCAGCCCCGAACCCTCGCCCGCCGCGCGCAACAAATCATCGAGCCGTCCGCTCTCAGATAAACCAGTTATCGAACCAATCGCCGGATCAATTGAAGCCATTATGCGTTCTGCTATCCAAAGCCTCAGCCAGCGTCTAATCTAACCGAACATTCACTTGACCCTAGAAGGCCCGGGCGGGATCGTCCAGCACCTGGAAACAATCGCCGCTCATCGGCTTCTGCTCCGGAATGTACACGCCGGATAGATGCCTAACCGCGAGCCCTCACTCCCACATGAGCAACACCCCCACATGAGCAACGTTGTTGATACCCAAAGCGATATCGTTCCACGTCTGGAAGCCGCCGCCGATCGCGTGCAGAAAGCCCACAAGGCCGCCGCCAACGTCATCTTCGGGCAGGATCAAGTCATCGAGCGCGTGTTGATCACGCTGCTGTCGGGCGGGCACGCTCTGCTGATCGGCGTTCCGGGACTAGCCAAAACGCTGCTCGTCGATACGCTCGGAAAAGTTTTGGGACTCGACGCCAAGCGCATTCAGTTCACACCCGACTTGATGCCGTCCGATATCATCGGCTCGGAAGTTCTCGAAGATGAGCCAGGCCGTGCGCGCTCGTTCCGTTTCATCAAGGGTCCGATCTTCACGCAGCTCCTCATGGCCGACGAAATCAACCGCGCGTCGCCAAAAACACAGTCGGCTCTCCTCCAGGCGATGCAGGAACATCATGTCACCGTCGCTGGTCAGCGCCACGACACGCCGCAACCGTTTCACGTTCTAGCCACGCAGAACCCGCTCGAGCAGGAAGGTACCTATCCGCTGCCCGAAGCTCAGCTCGACCGCTTCCTTCTGCAGGTCGATGTCGACTATCCCGATTTGATCGCTGAGCGCAAAATGCTCTACGCCACGACCGGCACCGAAACGGCGCGCCTCGACGCAGTCTTCTCGGCTCAAGAACTGATGGCGACCCAGCGCCTCGTGCGCCAGATCCCGGTGCCCGACAAAGTCGTCGAAGCGATCCTGAAACTAGTCCGCTCGGCACGCCCCGGCACGGGTTCGAGCACGGAGACCGACAAGTTCGTTGCTTGGGGCCCCGGACCGCGCGCCAGTCAGGCTCTGATGCTCGCCGTCCGCGCCAAAGCTCTGATCGATGGCCGCTTGGCACCTTCGGTCGATGATGTGATCGCGCTCGCCGAACCGGTCTTGAAGCATCGTATGGCGCTGTCCTTCGCTGCCCGCGCCGAGGGTGAGGATTTGGCGAAAATCATCAAGCGCCTCGCCACGGCTGTGGAGTAGGGCGGAATGGCCGCCTCCACGATCCAAAAATCGAGCGCGCCTGATCGCCCGGGCGTCCTCGCGCTCGAACGCGAAGCCGTCGGCCTCGTCGATCGCATGCCCGAATTGTTGATGGAGGCTGACCGCATCGCCTCGACGGTCGCGCACGGCATTCACGGCCGCCGCCGCGCCGGCCCCGGCGAAACGTTTTGGCAATTCCGCCAGTACGAGCGCGGCGAAGGTGCCCATCTCGTCGATTGGCGCCGCTCCGCCAGTTCCGAGCACCTGTTCGTGCGCGAGCGCGAATGGGAAGCAGCCCACACGTTGCACCTGTGGCCGAACATGTCGTCGTCGATGAATTTCAAAAGCCACTTGAGCGCGACATCAAAAGCCGACCGCGCGCTGGTCTTGATGCTGGGCGCGACCGAACTTCTCGTCCGCGGCGGCGAGCGCGTGGCGTTGCTCGGCCTGACCCAACCGACCGCCTCGCGTCGCGCCACGCAGAAACTCGCCGAAGCCCTCGTCATGAATTCGAGCGCCCACACGAGCGCCACCGAGCCACCCGCGACGCGCCTCACGCGCTTCTCGACCGTCATCCTGTTTTCCGACTTCCTCGATCCGATCGATAAGGTTCGCGAGACGATCGAAGCCATGGGCTCAGCTGGCGCCAGCGGTCACCTCGTTCAGATCCTAGATCCAGCCGAAGAAACGCTCCCCTACTCAGGCCGCACTGAATTTCTGTCTCCCGACGGCTCGCAGCGCTGGATCGCCGACCGCGCCGAAAGCCTGCGCGACCGCTATCGCGCCAAACTCCTCGCCCACCGCGCGGCGATTCAAGAAATCGCCCATCGGCTTGGCTGGTCGTTTCTCGTCCACCACACTGACCGCCCCGCGTCCGAGCCGCTTCTCTCGCTGTTGATGCGCCTCGAAGGTACCGCCGGCGGATACCGCTGGATGGGTGCGAGTTCCGACGTGACGGAGAAGGCGCCATGACGTTTGGAGCGCTCGCCTTCCTCAATCCGTGGCTTCTCGCCGGCCTGCTGACACTGCCGGTCATCTACTGGCTGCTGCGCGCGGTCCCGCCCCGCCCCTCCCAGATCAATTTTCCCCCGACGCGCATTCTCGTGGGCCTCGAGAACGAGGAGAAGACCGCCGATAAGACGCCGTGGTGGCTGACGCTGATCCGGCTGCTCGCCGCGACCCTCGTCATCCTCGCCCTCGCCGAGCCAGTCTTGAACCCCGTAAAGAACTCCGCGCTGCAAGGCACGGGCCCCGTCGTCATCGTTGCCGATAACGGTTGGGCCGCAGCTTCACGCTGGCCCGAACGCGCGCGCATGATCGAGCGCCTGATCGATGAAGCCGAAGGCGCACAACGCCCGGTCGTCGTTCTCGGCACGGCCTCCGCCGCCAAAACCGTGACGCCGAAGATCGAAGCGCCGGGCGACGCGCGCAATACGGCAGCCGCACTGATACCCGAAGCCTTCGCCCCAGACCGCGCCGAAGCCATCACAGCACTTGAAACCGTCTTCGCATCCGCCAACGCCACCGACCCGAGCATCGTCTGGCTGCACGATGGGATCGATCACAACAAAGATGCAACCGCGCTAGCCGATCGCCTGACCAAACTCGCCGGCAGCGGCTCATTTGCCGTGCTCGATGAGACGGCCGGACTTCAAGCCGTAGGCCTCACCGCGCGCCTCGGCGAAAAAGGTAAACTTCAAGCCCTCCTGTTGTCGCCCGGTGGCACCGCGCGCGAAGGCTCGGTCTTCGCCTTCTCGGCGCGCGGTGAACGTCTGGGGGAAGCGACGTTCAAAATTCCAGCCGGCGCAACTCAAGCCGAAGTCGGCTTCGATCTGCCGCTCGAACTCAGAAACCAAGTCGCCCGCATTGAAATTCCCTCGGAGCGTTCAGCCGGCGCCGTCAGCCTGATCGACGCCGCCACCCAATGGCATCGCGTCGGCTTAATCTCGGGCGAAAATCGCGAGCAGGCCCAGCCGCTACTTGCGCCGCTCTATTACATTCAACGCGCGCTGACGCCGTACGCCGAATTAGCCAGCACCAACGACAGCAATCTGGTGCAAGGCCTCGACGGAGTGCTGCGCCAGAACGTGTCGGTCTTGATGCTTGCCGACATCGGCAATTTGACGGGCGAAGCCGCCAACCAGGTCGAGGAATTCGTCAAGCGCGGTGGCGTCCTCGTCCGCTTCGCTGGACCTCGCCTCGAAAAATCGGGTGATGATTTGCTTCCCGTCCAACTCCGCGCTGGCGGCCGCTCACTTGGCGGCGCTCTGTCGTGGTCTTCCCCGCAGCCGCTCGCCGCCTTCGATGAGGCCAGCCCGTTCGCCGGCCTGACCATTCCAACTGATGTGACGATCAACCGGCAGGTTCTGGCCGACCCCGCGCGCCTGTCACCCGAAATCGAAATTTGGGCGCGCCTCAAGGATGGCACGCCGCTCGTCACCGCCACCAAGCGCGGCAACGGCCGGCTCGTGCTCTTCCACGTCACCGCCAATTCCGATTGGTCGAACTTGCCGATCTCGGGCCTGTTCGTTGAAATGCTGCGCCGCCTATCGACGATGGGCTCGATTGGCGCAAGTGGTTCCGGGGGATCGGACACGAGTACGCAAGACACGACGGCGGATGCGCAAAACATATTGCCGCCGATTAGAACCCTCGACGGCGCTGGCGTCTTGAAAGCACCTCCGCCGACCGCCGAACCGCTGAAAGCGTCGGCCCTCGCCGAAACAAGTCCCTCGCGCTTGCATCCACCCGGCTACTACGGCGGCAGCGCCTCGCCTCGAGCCTTGAATGTGTTGACGCCCAAATCTACCCTCACCCCTTTTCCAGCCCTCGGTGGCAGCGTGCAGCACTTGAATTACGAGAACGCCGCCTCGACGAACCTCAAACCGTGGATGCTGGCGCTCGGCCTCGCACTTCTGTTCGCCGATATCATCGCCATCCTAATTCTGCAGGCCGGTGGTTTGAGAAACTTCACCGGACGCAGGGCCACCTCGCGCGCCGCGTTGTTCGCCCTCGCGGTAATGGCGGCCGGCACTCTCGCCGCACCGATCGCCGAGGCTCAGGAGCGCGCTCAGCCCCCATCCAGCCGCGCCGCCGCGCCGAAAGCCGCACTTCCTTCCTCGGCTGTAGCCGATAAGGCCGCGATCGACGCAACCGGCAAAGTCACGTTCGGCTATGTCATGAGCGGCGACCGCGACACTGACGAAACGAGCCGCACCGGACTTTTAGGTCTCGCTAAAGTGCTGCAATCGCGCACCGCTGTTGAGCCGGGAGAACCGGCCGGCGTCGACATCGCCAAGGATGAGATCGCCTTCTATCCAATCCTCTATTGGCCCGTCCTCGAAAACACTGAAACTCTGCCCGACGCCGCGATCGGCCGCATCGATGCGTACATGAAAGAGGGCGGCCTGATTATTTTCGATACGCGCGATTATGGCCAAGGCGGCAGCAACACGTTGCCGATGGCCGGCAAGGGCGGCAACGCGCTACAGCGCCTGTTGAGCAAGCTCGATGTGCCGCGCCTCGAACCGGTTCCTGAAAATCACGTCGTGACCAAATCATTCTATCTGCTGCGCTCGTTTCCAGGTCGTTGGGACGGTGGCCAGTTGTGGGTCGAAGCCATCTCGGAAAATCCCAACGACACGAATCGCGCCCGCGTGGCCGACGGCGTGACATCGATCATGATCACGTCCAACGACTTCGCCGCCGCCTGGGCTCTCGATGCCCGCGATCGCCCGATCTATCCGGTCGTTCCGGGCGGCGAGATGCAGCGCGAAATGGCCTACCGGTCGGGCGTCAATATCGTCATGCACGCGCTGACCGGCAACTACAAAGC
>JANOCZ010000185.1:0-4706 GCA_031412455.1 Hyphomicrobium sp.
CGGCAACGCCGTCGATGCGGCGGACAAGGTCGTCGCGGCTCTTTGCGGTCGTATCGGCCACGCCGTCGATGCGGCGGACAAGGTCATCACGGCTCTTTGCGGTCGTATCGGCTACGCCGTCGATGCGCCGCGCCAGCTCAGTCAGGGCCTGGGCTTCGCTGTCAAACAGCAGCTCTTTGAGACGCTCGACGGTTTGCGACATGTGTCCTCGGGCAGCAAATGGCGTGCGGTTCCACTTCAAGTCGAGGCGACGCCGCCTTACGCGCCGGGCCCCCGCATCACCCGCGTGAAATGCGGCGGATCTGGTCGCTCAGGCCGGCCACACTCGAGGCAAGTGCTTCGAAGGTTACCCGGCGATCGCCGTCGGCCGCGCCGGCCAACGCTTCGATGCGAGCCTCAAGAGCGTCGAGCTGGCGACCTATGCTGACCTCGAAGTCAGCGAAACGGGTCTCGAGAAATGCCACCCGCGCTTCCATACGGCGAACGGAATCGCCGACCAAAATCTCGCGGACTTGGTCCATTTTCTCGTCAGTCAGATCGCGACTCGCAGCTCCGCGGATCTCGTTGAGGGAAGGCGCGTTCATGACATTGAGTTCTCGTCACTAAAAAGCTGGCGTTAGCCAAGCATAGTCGATTGTAGCCCGGAACGGAAGACACAGTTGCGCCGCCCGCCGCTGCACAACCGCCGTTTGAGAGTTAATTCGTTGGCCGGGGCGCGCTGGTCAGCCGGCCAGCGTGTCTAACTTGCCGAACTTTTCTGCCAAAAGGTAGTAGAATGTCACACGACTTTTCCGCTGGTCGGCTTTCATGGTCGTGCAAACGGCCGTAATTGCTTGATCGAGGGATGCGTCGTCGTCCTTCAGCGCCAGCTTCTTTTTCAGCCAGCTATCGCGCACGCGAGCTAATTCATCTTTGCTCGAGCACGAGACCAACGATGCATCGCCGCTGCTCTTCAACGCGATACCCAAGTGTTTGACGATAGCTGCGACAGCCTTTTCATTCACGTTTGGCTGATGGCGCTTAACATCTTCGCTGTAGTTGACGCTCATGGATATGCTCCGTTGCAGTCATGTCTGTTCTGCGACCGGCACCCGTGCTCGCGAAATTGCGCTCTCGCGAGCGGGGTGGCTCGCGTCATGTTACGGCGGCCCGGCGGTCAGGGGAATAGGGTATGACGCCCTCGTCGTAATTTCTAACGGGGTTATCCCTGGCTAGAACGAGGTCGAAAGCAAATAGTTGATCGAGTGGAAAAAATCCTCTTGGCCCATATAGCCGGGAATTCTACCCAATTCGCGGTTGCCTTTGACGATGACAAATGTCGGCAAGATATCGATCGGTGACTGCAGTTCGATGCCGGTTTTGCTCACGTCGTTGACGTCGATAAAGCGCACCGGGAGTTGTTTGCCGCGCTCCGATACTTCGTAGGAGGGAAGTATATCGCGCCGGAAGACGTTGCAGTAGTTGCAACCGGGGGCTTCCATGACGATCAATTCGAGCTCGGAGTTGCGGGGAATTGGGGCGTCCAGGTCGAGGCCCGCCCGGCCACTTGTCAGCAGTGCGGCCAAAATAAAGAGCGCCAAAAAAGTTCGAGCCAAGCTTGTCATCTTCAACTCCACCCCTTTGCTTTCTGCCGAAAGCGAAGTTTTAGCGGACCGTGCAAACGGCTTCAGGGGAGATTGAATAGCTGGTTAATGTGCGTTTCAGATCGACACGTTCAAAATCAAAGCGGCGACGGCGCATTCAGAGAGTTTATAAAAAACACGACGCCCAGGGCAAATACGAGCATTGCTCCGGTCCATCCCACCGCCCGTTCAAGACGCTGAGCCCAGACGCTCGTTTCGCCGGTGGCACGCGTCGCCCATTGCCGCGAGCCGACGGCCAGCGCCGCCAAAGCCGACACAGTGATCGCCGTGCCAAGAGCCATCGCAAACGTGCCAAGAACGCCAGCCCACAGCAGGCCCTGATTCAGGGCAAAAATCAGCAGAAGCAGCGCGCCAGAACAGGGCCGAACGCCAATCGACAGGGCCAACGGCAAGGCTTTGCGCCAAGACCACTGACCTTGTAGTTGAGCTGGAGTTGGCATGTGGGCGTGCCCGCAAGAACAGTCCGGTCCGTGGTTGTGGTGCGTGTCGCCTGGATGGTTGCTGCGATCGTTGAGTTTGTTGGCGGGAAGCAATGGAGCCGCTTGCCGCCATAGCAAAAACGCGCCGACGGCCGCGACGAGCCCCCAGCTCACCGTCTCAATCGTCGCTTCGGTGGCGCGCATCTGCAGGCTCGTTTGGCGAAAGACCATCACCATAATCGCGACGAATAAAATAGCCGACACGGCCTGGAAGAACGCTGACAGGAACGACAGGGCAATGCCACGGCGAACCGTCTCTTTGTTCGTGAGTACGTAGGCTGAGATCACAGATTTCCCGTGTCCGGGTCCGGCTGCATGTAAGACACCGTAGCCGAAGGCGATGGCAATCAACAGCAGGGCGGCGGCGAGGGGATTTTCGCCTTTAAGGTTTTTGACCGACGCCGCCATATCGCGATTTAGCGCGCTCTGCTTCGTGAATATCCAATTCCAAACACGTGCCAACGGTCCAGCAGTGGCGCCTGGCTCTCCTGTTGCTGGACGCACGCCCAGTGGTGCTGCGTTCGATGGCGCTTCCGGTGCCGGTGATGATTGAGCCGGCAAAGGCACGCCGAAAGGTGATTTCTGCGGCTGCTGAGCCCAGGCTTGGGTCGTGACAAGCAGACATAGCGCGAGCGCTGCCAGAAACCCACTCGCCAAAGTTCTCATTAGGATTTTTTGCATGTGATCGCGACTGACCGCGCCAGCCCCTGGCCAAAATCCTGACCACCGAGTTGCTGGAAGAAAGCTTCCCCCAATTTCTCGGCATCCGCTGCGTTTTTGTCGGCTGCAGGATCGACGAATGATGCGGAACATCCTGCGGGCGCGCTCGCCAGTTTCAGGGCGTCAGTTGGCTCCGGCTCGAAGGCGATAAAGAACGACGGATCGTGAATGGACAACGTCAGGTTTTCTGCTTCCGCCAGCACGGGCTGCTCGAGCGGCAATTTAAAATGCAGGCGAAGAATACCGTTGGTGTGTTCGAGCCAGGCATCTTGGGGAGCTGCAAACTTGAGTTCGGCCGTCCCCAAGCGGGCAAACGTGAAATAGCTGAAGTCTTTCAACCCCGTGATGTTGACTTGCGCCAGTTCTGCCAATTCTGCGCGGTCGTATTGGCCGTCGTTGTTCTTATCGAGGCCCTGGATGGCCATGGTCGTGTACATTTCGTCGAAAGCCCAGACGTGCTCGACGCTGTGGAAGGCGCCGTTATCGTATTTAAGCGTTGCTGCGTATTTGACCCAGACGTGGGGGTGCGAGATCGCCGGACCGGTTGAAAAAACCGTTGCTGCAATCAGTGCTAGACCGAAATGTGCCCACCGCGTCATGGTGCCCTCATTGTTGATGTTCAACATCCGATACAATCCGTCCCGGCGCGTTAGTGGTAAGCCGCCGAAGACGGCAGCAATGGGGCCTGCGCGAGCTACCCGCGTCGCGTCGGTCAATCCGAGCTAGGTTTGCGTCAAATATCCCACTTACTTGCCGAAAAGGATGCCTCATGTCGCGCTGCTCTGCAATTGCGCTCAGCTTTCTCCTGGCGTCGGCGTTGGCATCAGCGGCTGTTGCTGCGCCTAAAGTCGCCGTGACGATCAAGCCGATCCACTCGCTGGTGGCCCAGGTGATGGCGGATATTGCCGTGCCGACACTGATTGTCGATGGCGCGGCCTCGCCGCACGCGTTCAGTCTGAAGCCATCCAAGGCGCGCGCAATTTCTGAAGCCGATGTTTTTATTCGAATCTCCGAGCAGCTCGAGCCGTTCACGAAAAAGCCGGTCGAGGCGCTGTCGAAATCCGTGCGGGTCGTGTCTCTCATGGAGGCGCCGGGGTTGACGCTGCTGGCGCCGCGGCGCGGGGATACGTTCGAGAGTGACGACCATCATCACGGCGACTCGGACTCATTTCAGGACGGGCATATCTGGCTCGATCCGCGTAATGCGCGGATTATTATCGATCAGCTTGCCGGCGTGTTGAGCGAGGTTGATCCATCGAACGCGGCGACGTACGCGGCTAACGCGGCCAAGGCGAACGCTGGCATTGAAGCGCTCGAGGCGCGTCTTTCAGGCGAACTCAATCCCTACAAAAACAAGCCTTTTATCGTATTTCATGATGCGACGCAGTATTTCGAGGCGCGGTTTGGTCTTGCGGCCGCCGGTTCGATCACGGTTAGCCCCGATGTGCAGCCGAGCGCCCGGCGGCTCACGGCTGTGCGCAAGAAGTTGGCGGCTCTTGGCGCTGGGTGTGTCTTCGCCGAGCCTGGGTTTCAGCCAAAGCTGATCGACGCTATCACCGAGGGCACGAGTTCTAAGCGGGGAACGCTCGATCCCGAGGGCATCATGTTGACGCCCGGACTACGCTTGTACGAAGATTTGATGACCGAATTGGCATCGAGCATCAAGTCGTGTCTCGCGCCGTGATATGCGCACCTGTGCAATCTTTACGCGGGCGCTAAGGTGCGTGTGAAGTGTCGGGGCGAGGGGCGATGACGACAGCTGTGCTGAATGGCCGAGAGCGGAAGACGGCAGCTCGCGGGCCTTGGATCGTGGTCGTCGATGACGACGAGCGCGTGCGGCGCGTGTTGCGCAGCGTGTTGGAAT
>JANOCZ010000186.1:0-5720 GCA_031412455.1 Hyphomicrobium sp.
CGGCGGCTCACGGCTGTGCGCAAGAAGTTGGCGGCTCTTGGCGCTGGGTGTGTCTTCGCCGAGCCTGGGTTTCAGCCAAAGCTGATCGACGCTATCACCGAGGGCACGAGTTCTAAGCAGGGAACGCTCGATCCCGAGGGCATCATGTTGATGCCTGGGCCGCGCTTATACGAAGAATTGATGACCGGATTGGCATCGAGCATTACGTCGTGTCTGGCCCCGTGACACGCGCACCTGTTCAATTTTTTCCCGGGCGCTAAGGTACGTGAGGACGTGTCGGGGCGAGGAGCGATGGCGACAGCTGTGCTGAATGGCCGAGAGCGGAAGACGGCAGCTCGCGGGCCTTGGATCGTGGTCGTCGATGACGACGAGCGCGTGCGGCGCGTGTTGCGCAGCGTGTTGGAATCTGCCGGGTTCAAGGTCTGTGAAGCGGCCAACGAGGCGGATCTCATGGCGGCGCTCAAGGCGCACAAAATCTCGCTCATCACCCTCGATTTGTCGCTCCGGCACGAGGATGGTCTGGCGATTGCGCGGTCGGTTCGCGCGACGAGCGACGTGCCGATCATCATGATTACAGCGCGCGCCGAAGATATCGACCGGATCGTCGGCTTGGAGCTCGGGGCCGACGATTATATCGTGAAGCCATTCAACGTGCGCGAAGTTCTGGCACGGGTGCGAGCCGTGCTGCGGCGGAGCGAAGATCATCATAGGCGCGAGCGTGCGAGCAGCGAAACTGTCTGCTTTGGCGATTGGACCCTCAGTCTTGCGTCGCGTCAGCTGACAGCGCGGGCGGGGCAGATCACGCACCTGACGTCGGCTGAGTTCAATCTGCTCGCGGCCTTTGTGCGTCAGCCGGGTCGCGTGCTGTCGCGCGATTATCTCATCGATTGCATCGGCGGTATAGATGCCGAGCCGTTGGAGCGGTCAATCGATACGATCGTTGGCAGGTTGCGCAAAAAGATCGAATCCGATCCCGGCGCACCGCAGTTCGTGAAGACGGTCAGGGGTGCTGGCTATGTGTTTGCGGCCTAGGTGCCGGATTGTGACATCACCGGCAAGTAGAGCGACACCGTCGTGCCTTGTCCCGGTGTGCTGAGGATAGTCACTGTGCCGTTCGACTGATCGGCAAAGCCAAGGACGGACGCGAGCCCTAGTCCGGTGCCGCGCCCTGGTGCTTTCGTCGTAAAGAACGGATCGAATGCTCGAGCGCACACGCGCGACGTCATGCCGATCCCCGTGTCGGACACGGCAATGCGCACGTAGTTCCCTTGGCTCAACTTACCTCCGGGGCTTAAGTTTGGCGTGTCGGCGACGCTATTTACGGCGCTCGCCGCTATGACGAGGCGGCCGCCATTGGGCATCGCATCTTTGGCATTGATGACGAGGTTTAGAATGGCGTTTTCGAATTCGCTGCGATCGGCTTGCACGTGGTTGAGGTTGTCCGCGCATTCAACCGCCAGTGCGATGTCTTGGCCCAATGCGCGGAGCCAAAGCGTTTGCTGCTCAGCGAACAAGGTTGAAACATCAATTCTGGTTGGCGCCAGGCGCCGGTCTTTTGCAAACGTCATCAAGCGTTGGGTCAGTCTCGCGCCCATCGCGCAGGCCTGTTCGGCTTCTTTTAGGTAGCGCTTCACGGCTCGGTCGGAAATCTTCGCGTCGGCGAGTTGGACGTTGCCGGTGATGATCGCCAGCAGATTGTTGAAGTCGTGGGCGACGCCGCGAGCGAGGCGCAGCGATCTCGAAAGCATCTCAGCTTCAAGTGGCTCACTGGTGGACGCGCGACCATTCGTGTCGGCTCGGATTGTTTCGGAGAAGCCAATGATTTCCTTGTCGTGGCGAATTGCGACGATTGCCACTGAAGCGTCGAACAACGAAGCGGACGCGTGGCGCATCGTGACGGGAAGCGCGGTTCTGGCGACGTTGGAAGATAGGAGCGCATCGCGAGTGCGGATGAAATCTTCTTCAGGGCCGTAGAGGTCGCGCACGGGGCGTCCGCCGATCTCAACGGCTGAATAACCAAAGAGGAGTTCGGCGGCTGGATTCAGTGACAGTATTCTTCGCGCCGGGTTGGTCAGAACAATAGCATCAGCCGACGATGCAAAAGCGCTTGCCCAAAGTGCTGCTGGCGCCAGGGCCGACGAGACTGATTTTCGTTTATCGCTCACGTTGGGTCCGATGATCTCTCATTGGGTGACTTCAGAGCTGCGATTCACGCGCGAAAAGCAACTGCTGGTGGTTGACACACTTTGACATCAACCTGGCATGAGCCCGACAACAAATCATGGCAAATCTCAACAGCCAAAAGTTGAACGTCAGCCTTGGTTGTTCACATCATTTGTTCGGTCGCGCCATCGGTTCATTCGCGCTCGGCGCCATTATCGGAGACCACTATGTCCATTCAGGCTTCCGGGACTATTCAGGCTTCCGGCGTTCATCTGCCAGGTTTTGCCGGGCCGCTTTATGTACAAGTTGCGGGAATTCTGCGCGAGAAGATCTGCGCATCGGAGTGGACTTCACGCGCGCCGCTGCCGAATGAGGTGTCGCTGGCGCGCGATATCGGCGTCAGTATCGGCACGATCCGGAAGGCGCTCGAAATGCTGGAGACGGAGCGTCTCATTCAGCGCCGGCAAGGTCGTGGAACGTTTGTCGTCGATACTTCAGATGAGACGGAGCTCGAGCGGTTCTCGAATATCTTCCTTGCCGCAAAAAAGCTGCGCGCCGATCCGCCCGCATGGCAGTTTGCGACCGGCGTGGCGACGGCTGAGGAATGCAAAATCTTAAAACTGCCGGCGTCAGCACCGGTTTACCGGCTGGACGCCACGTGGACATCGGGTCCGCTGGTGGCGACCGTTGAAACCATCACAGTTTCGCAAGTGCGGTTTCCGCGTTTGCAGGAGCATGTAGCCGGAGCTGGTCAGTTTCTATTCCCGCTCTACCGCCGCCACTATCAGGAAGTCATCAGCCGGGTCACGGAAGCTGTCACGTGCGCGAATGCGGATGCAGCAGTCTGTGCAAAGCTCAATGTGCGCAAAGATCAAGCCGTTCTGTGCGTTGATCGCGTCGCCTTTGCGATGTCGGGCGGGCCGGTCGAGTGGTCGCGGCGGACGATGCATTTATCGCAGGCGACCTACGCCATCACAATGAGTTGATTCAGGTTTTGATCGGTAATGCAGGCGGCGAATTTCGGGCCGGCGACTTCGCGCGTCTCGTCTTCGGTTTCGATTTCACTTTCACTTGTTCTTTTGCTTTCACTTTCGCCGTCCGGGCGGTCGTCGCGCGTGTACTTCGCGTGACAACAAGGTCGGCGAGTGTGTGCTGGTCGAGGACCGAGACGAACGCATTCAAGGCGTCGTCAAGAACGGAATTGATCGATGGGTTGGACGGCGCCGCGACGATATTCGTCAACGCTGCGGCCTCGCCGTTGATTTCGACGTCGGTCACTTCGGTGGCGCGAACTACGTCGCCGATGCGAATGCTTGAAGCTGGGCGGGCGAGCCGGACGCCGCCGGAGGGCCCGCGCACGGGCGTTACAAACCCAGCTCGTGATAGAAGGTGAACGATTTTAAAGACGTTTTGTTTGGTTATATCGAGGCGCGCGGCTATGGACGCGACTTTTGGCATCTCACTGCCGTTGGCGGCGATGTCGGTCAGGATGCGGATCGCGTATCCGGTCTGCTTGGTCAATCGCATTGACAGTGAGATCCAAGTTGTCCGGATTTAAATGAGGCTGCAGGCGTACACCGCAACGGCCGAACCGCGAGGCCAGCCTTGCCTCTAAGGCCATATCAATTGTATCTGTTCTGCGTCAATAACTACGTTCAGTCATGGAGTGCGGTTTGTCCACGCGCGTACGCTTCATCACGACCTTCATATCAGTCGCGCTGCTCACCAGTTCGACGCCGGTCGTGGCCGCGACGACGGCTGCCGATGTGGTTGCAACCTATTATAAGATCGGCGAGGCGGTCTATTCGGATTCAGCTAAGGCCGCGCGCGAGCTCGAGACGGCCGTCGAGGCGTTGCTCGCGTCACCGACGGCGGAGACGTTGCAGACGGCCCGTAGCGCATGGAAGGCTGCCCGGGTCCCCTATTTGCAATCCGAAGGCTTCAGGTTCGGCAACAAGATTGTCGATGACTGGGAGGGTAGCGTCAATTCGTGGCCATTAGACGAGGGGCTGATCGACTACGTCGACACGTCTGTCTACGGCGACAAGAAAGACGAAAATCCACTTTACACGGCGAACGTCATCGCTAGCCCGTCACTGAGACTAGGCGCCAAAATACTCGACGCGAAGGTCATCAACAAGACGTTGCTCGTGAAGCTCAACAGCGCTCTGGACGTCGAGGCCAATGTCGCGACCGGATATCATGCAATTGAATTCCTGTTGTGGGGCCAGGATCTGAACGGCACTGGACCTGGCGCTGGAAATCGGCCGGCCAGCGACTTCGACCTCAAATCATGCAGCGGCGGAAACTGTGACCGGCGGCGCGCTTATCTCAAGGCGGCGACATCTCTCTTGGCCGACGATCTCGATCTTATGGCCAAGAACTGGCGTGCCGGCGGGGCTGCGCGCAAGGCGCTCGAGGCGATGCCCGAACGCGGGCGTTTGACGGCCATTCTCACGGGCCTCGGCTCGCTGTCGTATGGCGAGATGGCAGGCGAGCGCATGAAGCTCGGTGTAATTCTGCATGACACCGAAGAAGAGCAGGACTGCTTCTCGGACGACACGCACAACAGCCATTACAACGATCAAGTCGGCATGATGGCAATTTGGACCGGCACGTATGCAGGAGCTGGCAGCGTCAAGGGGCCCGGCATCGCCGATCTCGTGCGTCAGACATCTCCGGAGGCTGCGACCCGGGTCGATGACGCGATGGCCGCGACGCTTGAGAGATTAAAAGCGATCAAGGACAAAGCTGACTCTGGCGAAATGGCGTATGATCAGATGCTCGCTGCCGGTAGTGATGCCGGGAACAAGCTCGTGCTCGATGGCGTCGATGCGTTCGTCAATCAGGCGCGTGCCATTGAAGGCGCGGTTGCCGCGTTGAAGTTGACAGTTAAAATCGAGGGCTCAGACAGCCTGGATAAGCCGGACGGCGTCGTCCCGAAAAACTGAGGCTGCTGCACGATCGCCGCCTCGCTGTGCAGAAGGTCATGCATGCTTACGCGCCGGAGGATCGTTATTGGTGGAATTGCGACGGCCTCCGGGCTGCTGTGCAAAACCGCGACCGATGCCGGCGTGGACCAACTCGCGCCGCGGGTGATGCGCGCTTCCGATGCCGTCAGTGCCGCTGATCTCGAAGTCGCGGAGCGGTTGACGGCGTTGCCGTGTTTCGATGGCCGAGCCTTACCTCTATGGACATTCCAGGATGGGCCTCAGTTGCCGGTTGTGCGCGTCAAGGCTGGCGCACCGTTCGAGGCGACGATAAAAAACTCGCTGCCACGGGTTGGCGAACACATTACAATTCATTGGCACGGACTACGCATCGCCAACGGCCAAGACGGCGTCGCGTTCATGACGCAAGAGCCGATACAGCCCGGCGGACGCGGCACATACACGTTCACGCCGCGCGATACGGGTACGTATTTCTTCCATACGCATTGCAATTCGGTCGAGCATTTTGGGCGTGGATTGTTTGGCGTGCTGATCGTCGAGGGCGACGAAACTGAGCCGTCCGATGCCGACATCGTTTTGGTGATGAAGGATTGGCGGCTGTCGGCG
>JANOCZ010000187.1:0-2289 GCA_031412455.1 Hyphomicrobium sp.
CGCATACTCGGGACAGGCCGCCGTGCCGGGCGACCGTCCGCTGTCGCTGGCCGGAACGCTAACACTTAAAGCCGATGAGGTCGGCGATGCCTTGGCCATGGCCGGCGTGACGACCGCCAAGGGTCTCGCCGGAATTCCCATCGACGGCACAATTGATCTCCAACGAAAAGAATCAAACTGGACCTTGTCATCTCGCAAGCTTGCGCTTGGCAAATCAGTGCTGAGCGGCACGGCTGAACTGATGCCCGGACCCGACGGCCGAACCGTTGCCACAGCAGCGCTGGCCGCCGATCGCATCGCCTTGCCGGGCCTACTCGCCGTCATTAGCGACAAACCGCTCACATCTGCAGCCACAGACGACACTCAGCATGCCGGACCTTGGCCGCAATCGTCGTTCAGCTTCGATGCCTTGAACGGTGTCGCAGCGACCGTCGATGTCCGCTTTGCATCGCTGGAGATTTATCCAGGCATCGCCGCCCGCGACGGCGCAATGAAGCTGGCGCTCGACTCCGGCAAAGTCGCGATCGAGAGCCTGACCGGCCGCGCGGCAGGCGGTGCGGTGCGCGCCGCCATGCAGCTGTCTAAGGCACCGAGCGGGACCTTGATGGACGGCTCGCTGACGATCGACGGCGCGGACCTTGCAGTGCTGAGCCCTGCCGCCCGCGGCAAGGCGACCCTCGAGGTGAAGGCGGCCTCCCAAGCCCAAAGTGCTGCGGCGTTGTTCGCTGTGATGTCCGGCTCGGGTACCTTGTCCCTCGACGATGCGCGCCTTCCAGCGCCCAATCCCTCGACGGGCTCGGAGGTCGTGACTGCTGTTTTCGCCAAGAAGGTCGCGAACGACCCCGATGATATTTCGCTGTTGCTGAGAACCGCATTGTCCGCTTCGCAGGCCAACCTCGGAACGCGCACAATTCCAGTTTCCATCACCGGCGGCATTGCCAAGCTTGATCCCGTGACGCTTGAATCGGCCGATGGGATCTCGACGTCGATTACGATCGCCGATCTCACGTCACTGTCGATAGATAGTGCGTGGCGCTTGGCAGTCGTCGTGCCGCCGCTGCCACCGCCGGCTGATCCGTGGCCGGAATGGGCGCCGTCCCCCGCCAAGGCACCGCTCCCGCCCGTATCGATTGTCTACACCGGTCGCGCCGGCGATCTGGCGTCCATTGCGACCAGTGTCGATGTGACTGAGATGCAGCGTGAATTGGCCGTCCGCCAACTTGAGCGGAACGTCGAGGAATTGGAGCGCATGCGCCTTCAAGACGCGTATCGCCAGCGCCTCGAGCGCGAGCGGCGCCAAGCGATCGAGGCCGAGCGCGCTGCGGCCGCCGCCGCAGCAAGAGCCGCGCAGCCACAATCGCCTCCGGCAGCGACCAGTCAACCTGCGCCACTACCACCAGTTATTCCTGAATCGGCCGGCACCCCGCCGGCGACGCCCCCGCCAGCCCCCGAACTACCTATCGATCCCTCGGCAGCAGCGCCAAGCCCCCGCACGATCACGATCGAGCCGATCCCTGCGCCGTCCCCGCCCGTGGTGGCGCAGCCGCCGATCCGCCCCGCCGGCGCTCCGTCCGCGTCGCGCCCGCAGCCTGTGCGAACCGCGCCCGTTCGCCCGCCGCCGCGCCGCACAACATCCGACGAAGTGATGCGATCATTGGGCGGGCTCCCGTAACGCCGCCGCGCGCGACTGCCATCGGTTGAGCAGCCAAACGCGCACCGCGCTCGACAGTCCCGACTGCCCGCGCTGCTTATCGATCGAGGCGACGAGCGCCGCGAGCGCAACTCCGTCTTCGGCCGCTGCGAGCTTCAACGCTGTCCAGAATTCCGCCTCGAGCGAAATCGACGTTTTATGACCGCCAATCGTGAACGAGCGTTTGACTGGCCGTGTCACGAGACGCTTCCCGGATCCAAGCCACCGTCGTCGTCCTCCGCCTTGCCCGAATTATCAGTGGCGCTACGCCGCGCGTTGTCGAGCTGCTGGTTGCGGTCGCGCTCGCCGGCCGCATCGGCGTCGCGCTCAGCCTTGGTGCGCCCGAATCGAACGCGGTTTTCACCGGCCTGAGCTTCAGCTGCGCCGCGCTTGCGAGCCTTGCGCGCCTTGTTGAGATTGACGATGTCCGCGCTCATCGCCTCTAGACCCCAAGAAAAAGTTGATCGATTGCGCGTTTGATAGCGTAGCTCTCGCTCTCGAGATTGCCGATTTTTTCTCTGATCGCGCCGATGCCGACGACGCCCATCAGCTGCGTACCGAGCACCCAGTCGCGCCGTGCATGTCGGAAGATCGGGTTC
>JANOCZ010000188.1:0-4033 GCA_031412455.1 Hyphomicrobium sp.
GATTGGCTTCGAGACGGCGCGTGACCTCGGCTGAACGCGTCGCGATCGACGGCGAGGGCGCCGCCAGCTGGCAATTTGTGGATGTCGCCTGCGGCCAAGATCAGCGAGTTGGCGCGGCGCATCTCCTCGTGCAGCAGGCCGACGGCGTTGTTTTCCCAGTCGTCCGAGCGAAAAGAATTCGAACAGACGAGTTCGGCAAAACCGGGCGTGCGATGGGCGTCGGTCATGCGAACCGGGCGCATTTCGTGGAGCACGACGGGGACGCCAGCGCTGGCGATCTGGTGGGCGGCTTCTGATCCAGCAAGACCAGCGCCGATGACGTGAATGGGAGTTGAAGCAGTCATGTCGGCAAAATTTCCGCTCGGGTGCGCAATCGAAGTCCCCGGTCTAGCGCGCGGAAGTCGCCGCAGCAACGCGCGTTATCGCAGCGCGTCTCAGCCCGTCACGTAATCCGTGATCAATTTCAGGTTCAAAGCGATAATCAATACCGCAATCGTGAGCGCGATAGCGGTTAGCCAGCGCGGTGCGACGAGGTCGCCCATCTTGGCGCGGGAGGCGGTAAACTGAACCAGCGGGACAATAGCGAACGGCAGTTGAAGGCTCAGGATGACCTGGGTCAAGATCAAGAGTTTGGCCGTCTGGGATTCGCCGTAGAAAATCGTCACAGCGGCGGCCGGCACAATGGCGATCGCGCGCGTGATCACGCGACGCAGCCACGGCGCCACGCGCATCTCGATGAAGCCCTCCATCACCGCCTGGCCCGCAAGCGTCGCCGTCACGGTCGAGTTTAAACCGCAGCACAGAAGCGCGATGCCGAACAGCGTCGGGGCCATATCAGAGCCGAGCAGCGGTGCCAGCAGCGTATGGGCCTCGCCAAGTTCGGCCACGGTCGTATTGCCGGTTTTGTAGAACGCGGCGGCGGCGAGAATCAGGATCGAGGCGTTGATCAGCAGCGCGAGCATCAGCGCGACCGTCGAGTCGATCGTGGCGTAGCGCAAAGCCTGGCGGCGCTGCGGCGTGGAGTGGCCGAAGCTGCGCGTTTGGACGATGGCCGAGTGCAGGTACAGATTATGCGGCATCACCGTTGCACCTAGAATGCCGAGCGCCAGATACAACATGTCCGGGTTGCGAAGAATGTCGGTCGTCGGCGCGAAGCCGCGGATGACCTCGCCCCATTCGGGATCAGCAAGCGCGATCTGCACGCCAAAGCATACGGCGATAACGGCGAGTAGCGTGATGATGAAGGCTTCGAGGTAGCGGAAGCCGAGTTTCTGCAAGAGCAAGACGACGAAAACATCGAGGGCCGTCAGGATGACACCGATTTCGAGCGGCATTCCAAACAGCAAGTTGAGACCGATAGCGGTGCCGATCACTTCGGCGATGTCGGTCGCAATGATGGCAGCTTCGGCGAGAAACCAGAGCGGGTAGGCGGCCCACGGCGCGTAGCCGTCACGGCAGGCTTGCGCCAGATCGCGGCCGGAGCCGATCGCGAGGCGGGCGCACAAGGCCTGGAGGACGATCGCCATCAGGTTCGATACGAGGGCGACGAACAGCAGCGCGTAGCCGAATTTTGAACCTCCAGCGAGGGCGGTCGCCCAGTTGCCGGGATCCATGTAGCCCACCGCGACGAGGTAGCCCGGGCCGAAAAACGCGAAAAATCGGCGCCAGACGCTGCCATCGGTGCCGACCGGAATGGTTCTGAAGACGTCAGACAGTGAGGGTTCGTGCGGGCGTCCGCGCCAGCCGCCATGACGCGGCGGCATGACGTGCGGCGGGGCAATGGCGGTTTGCTCGTTCATATTTACCCTCGAAACCCGTCGCAGTCCGGCCACTTGAGGCTAGTCGCTAATGCAAATCGTTTGCAACTATATCAGTCTTTCGCAGGGCTGCAACTAGCAAGGCGGCAAGTTTGAGCGTCATGTCGAAGCAGCGGGCCTTTCTGCTGTCGCGCTGCGGGTGTGTTTGCTATGAGGGCCGCGACCGATTTTACCGGAGACATCCTCATGCCGATCGCACGCCACGAAAGCACCGCCGTCTATTCTAAGGCCACCGAAGTCAACGGCATGGTGTTTACCGCCGGTGTCATCCCGGCCGATCTTGCTGGCGATTGCGAAGCGCAGACGGCCGAAGTTTTGAAGGAGATCGACCGAATCCTGGCGCTGTGCGGCACCGACAAATCGAAGGTCGTGCAGGCGACGGTTTGGCTCAACGATATCCGCCATCGCGACGCGATGAATAAAGCTTGGTCGGCGTGGCTCGGCGGCCGGGATGCTCCGGCGCGTGCGTGCGTCGAGGCAAAGCTGATCGATCCGCGGATGCTGGTCGAGATTTCAGTGATCGCGGTCAAGGGTTAGACCGCGCTGTCACTTGATTGCCGCGGCGCGTTCGAAAATGCGCGTCACGAGCGCATCGCCTATCGAGGTCCACACCTGAATCTGTAATTCTTCGCCGTCCGCGTTGGGATGTTTGCGGAGCAATTTCGGGGATTTGGATGATGTCTTTCAACGTTCGTTTTCATTGGATGATCGGCAGTGCCGCCGTTGTCTTGCTTTTTGCTGGCTCATCGCTCACGGCTGAGGCCAAGCCACGCCGGAAAAACATTGCCGTGCAGCCAGCCGCTGCCGTAACCGGGTTGGCCGCCAGCCACGATATGCGCCGCGAGGGCGGCCGTTTGTGCTTCTCAGATCATTATCACCACGGTTCGAGTTCGGCGCAGCCGAACCAACGGGCGGCACAAGCCCAGGCGGCGCGGACCTGGGCCGAATTCACCGATCTTGAATACGGCAGCGCGTGGGCGAACTACGCCCGAGCATCTGGCAAGGACATGAAATGCGCGGAGTCGAGCGCCGGCTGGGGTTGTGAGCTGTCGGCACGGCCGTGTCGCTAATCTGTGAGGTAGATGCGAGTGAGGCCGGCTGCGAAAGCCGGCCTTGTGCTCGGCGTCAGCGGCGCGAGAAAAAGCGGCGCACGAGATTGATGATCCAGCGCAGCACGAGCGCTTGAATAAGATTGCCGACGACGCCGCGATTTTTGAAGCCGAGCAAGCCGCCCAGTATAGAGCGGATTATCCCCGTTAGTGAGCCACCGCCTGGAACCTGAACGCCGCCGCGGCGGATGATGTCGGGCAGGGTGTTGGCCGAGTTGTCGTCGTTGCCAACGTCTTCGCCCTTGGCCCTGCGGCCTGTGCCTGGAATATCATCGCCGGGGACCGGCAGCGGGCTGCTGCCGCGACGGCGCGTTGATGGCGTGTTGGTCGCTGGCGCGGAGGGGGCACGTTGCATTGGAATTTCACCCGGCAGCGGGAGTGGGCTGCCATTGCGGTAGGCGGCCAGTGCGGGCGTTTTGCTGATGACGCGCGAAAGCTGCGGTTCGGCGCCGCGCTGCAGTCCACCGATCATCATGCTGGCGATGACCGGCAACATGCGTTTCGTGAGGCTGCTGTCGATCCCGGCGCTAGACGCAGCGCGTGCGGCAATGCCTCGGCTTGAGTGTTTGTCGCCGAGAAGGACGCTCAAGATCTCGTTGCCGGCTTGAGCCACATCGGGACCAGCCAAGCTTTTGGGCTCGGCAATCGCGCGCCCCGCTACAGGATCGCTCAGCAAAGCGACGATGTCGGCGACGCCGCCCCGTGACAACGTGCCAAGTTCGATCCGGCGCGACAGTGCATCGGCGATTGTTGTTGCGGCTTTGGCTGCCTCGCTTTCAGAGATGCCGAATGCATTGGCAAGCGATGTGTAAGTCGAGGGCGTCAAGCCCGCCGTTGCATACGCTGGATTGTCCACGAGGTGCTCCAAGTTCGTGCGCGATTTCGGGGCGCGCTTATGCGGTGTGTCAAGCGGCGCATATCGCAAGCTTGGTGAGCGCGCAACAATGATCGGTCGTGTCGAAGCGTCGAAAAAACGTCCGTCGTTCATCTGGCATTCATAACCACGGTAAAGTTCCAAGGTTTGACTAAATTTTTGCAACCGTCATCGGCGGCACGCGTTTCTACGCCAGACGCCATCCGCACCAATTCGATAATGTGCAGAGGGTG
>JANOCZ010000189.1:0-27678 GCA_031412455.1 Hyphomicrobium sp.
CGAGATCAGCGCGCCGGTGTTTTCCGGCACGCCCAGCGTCTCGGCGATATCGTCGGTGACGGTTTGAATCTTGACGCCGAGCCACCCGCGTCGCGTCTCGCCAAATTCTTTGAGCTGATCGACGACCGCCGCCACCGTGTCGGACGGCACGGCAAAACCGATCCCGATCGATCCACCGGTCGGTGAAATGATTGCCGTGTTCACGCCGACGACCTCGCCCTTCATGTTGAACAGCGGCCCGCCAGAATTACCTTTGTTGATCGCCGCATCGGTCTGCAGGTAGTCGTCATAGGGGCCAGAATTGATATCGCGGCTCTTGGCCGAGACGATGCCGACGCTGACCGATCCGCCAAGCCCAAATGGGTTGCCGATGGCCAACACCCAATCGCCAACCTCGATTTCAGCCGACGATCCGAATTTGACATCGACGAGCGGCGTTTTCGGCGACACCTTGAGCAGCGCCAAATCGGCTTTGGTGTCCCGGCCGAGGACCTTATCGACCTTCAGCTTGGTGCCGTCGTGGAAATTGATGATGATCTCTTCGGCACCGGCGATGACGTGATTGTTGGTGACGATCAAACCTTCCTTGCCGTCGATCACGAAGCCTGATCCGAGCGACGACACTTTGCGATCACCACGCGGAACGCCACCGCGCTTATTGAAGAAGTCCTCAAAGAAATCCTCGAACGGCGAGCCTTTGGGCACCTTGGGAAGCGGGACGCCTTGCGGACCCTTGACGGTTTGCGACGTTGCAATGTTGACGACGGCATTGCTCAAGCGCTTGGCGAGCGGCGCAACGGACGCCGGTCCAGCAGCCGTCGCAGAGGGGGCCGCCGAGGGCGTCGCAGTGTTTTCGCCCGGCGTGTAGGCGACGGCAGCCGTCCACATCACCGGCGTTGCGAGACCCGCGATTATCGCTCCAACCATCACCGACCGGATCGTCAAACCCATCTCTCAACTCCTGACCACGAGCATAAACCGGCCGCCTGCGGGAACGCCGGCATCGGCTTTAACCATTAGAGACGCTAGCGGCCACGTCGCCGGCTCGTCAACACGTCGATATTAGCACGGGCCCCAGGGGGCGGGGATAAGTCTGCTGCGCGCGGAGCTGAATGTCAGGCTCTGCTAGACAACATTCGCGCCCTAGCCGCGCGCCAGCCAGACCAGCAGACAGCCAATCGCCACGACCACCCAAGCCACGCGCTGCAGCTGCGCTTCGGCGAGCTGAGCCATCTCCCTGACCATGCGCTGTCCAAGACCCGGCGCCAGCGCCCACAATAGCCCCTCGAACACGAGCGCTATGCCAAGCCCGGCGAGCAGATCGTTCATCGCGGCGGCGCAGCAGGTGTCGGAACTCCAGCTGGCACTGCGGCCCTCCCGCCGCGCGGATCTTGGAAATAACGGAAGAATTCACTGTCGGGCGACAGCAGCATGCGCGTATCCGCAGGCTTGATCGCCTCGGTGTACGCCTGCATCGACCGGTAGAACGCGAAAAACTCCGGATCGCGGTTGAACGCTTCGGCGAAGATCGCGTTGCGATTGCCCTCGCCCTCACCGCGGATGGTGTCGGACTTGCGCGTCGCTTCGCCCTTGATGACCGTCACCTGCCGGTCGGCGTCGGCTTGAATACGGTTCTTCTCAGCTTCGCCTTGAGCACGCAATTCCGTCGCCTCGCGCACACGGTCAGCGGTCATACGCGCATAGACCTGCTTAAGATTGGCTTGCGGCAGGTCGGCGCGCTTGATGCGAACGTCGACGATCTCAAGCCCATAGTCGCGGCCTTCCTTATTCACCTTGGCCGCGATTTCCTTCATCAGGCTTTCGCGCTTGTCCTTGACGACTTCCATCAAAGTCGCCGACCCGAGCACGCGCCGGATCTCAGACTCGATCAACGGCCCAACAACACTGCGCGCGCGCTCTTCGTCACGCACGTTCTGATAAAACTTGAGCGGATCGGTAATCCGGTATCGCGCATAAGCATCGACGATGAGCCGCTGCTGGTCCGACGCCGAAACTTCCTGCTCGGTCGTATCGAGATCGAGAATCCGCTTGTCGAAATAATCGACCGTATCGATGAACGGCAACTTCCACTTCAAGCCGGGCGTGACGATCGGCTGTTGCGGCTCACCGAACCGCAAGACCAACGCCTGCTCGTTTTGATGTACGATGAACGCCGACGAATAGAGCGTCAAAGCTCCAAGCCCGAGCACCGTCAGGAGGAATGCAAAAAAAGCTCGCATTATGGTTGCCCTCCTTCGGTCGTCCGCCGTTTTTGCAATTGATCGAGCGGCAGGAACGGCACAACGCCCTGACCGCCTGCGCTGCTCTTCTGATCGAGAATAATTTTATCGGCTCCCGACAACACCTTCTCCTGCATTTCGATGAACAACCGTTGCCGCGTAACGTCCGGCGCCTTTTTGTATTCCTCATAAACCTGCAAGAAGCGCGCGGCCTGACCAGTTGCTTCGGCGACCGTCTGATCACGGAAACCTTCAGCGCCCGCAATGATGCGATCGGCTTCACCCTTGGCCACTGGAACTTTCTGGTCGGCGTAAGTTTGCGCCTGCTTGATCAGCGTTTCACGCTCCTGACCCGCTGCCGCCACATCGCGGAACGAGCCGATGACTTCAGCCGGCGGATCGACTTCGCGCAACTGCACCTGATCGATCTTGATGCCGGCACGATACGAATTGAGAATGTTCTGCATCAAGACTTGCACGTCTTCCTGCGCCTTTTGCCGGCCACCGGTCAGCAGCGGCTGCAACGCCGATTGCCCGACGACTTCACGCATCGCGCTTTCTGCAACCTCACGCACCGTGATCTCCGGCTGCGCGATGTTGAACAGATACTGCTGCACGCCCGTCTCGCCCGTTTTTGGATCGTTTTCCGTGCTGATGCGCCAGAACACAACAAACCGCACATCGACGACGCTGCCGTCGCCGGTCAGCATCAAGCCGCTGTCGGGGCCACCGACGCCACCACGTCCGGAGCCGCCAGCGCCAACATCGATCGTGCGCTGTTGCGTAACCTTAGGCTTCAAAACTTCTTCGATCGGGTACGGCATGCGCATATGCAGGCCCGGCCCTTCCCAGCGGGCGTACTGACCAAACCGCAGTACGATGCCCTGCTCATCAGGATTGACCCGGAAGAAGAACGCGTAGAACGCGATCGCCGACAGCAACAGCATACCGATCAGAAACAGGAACGGCCGGGGCACACCGCCCTCAAAGCCACCACCGGCTCCGCCGCCGCCACCGCCGCCACGCATCACGCGTTTGACGCGATCTTGACCGCGCCGCAGAATTTCATCGAGATCGGGCGGCTCCTTGCCACCCGGGTTATTACCGCCACCCCAAGGGCCGCCACCGCCCGTCGGTTTGCGCCCACCGCCACCCTGATTACTCCACGGCATATATTGCAGACCTCTTGTTCGAACAAGTTGGGATTATACCACCACTACGAAGCGAATTCGCTGTGGGGAATGAACGCGGCAAAGCATGAGTTTTACGGCGTTTATGATTACCGGCGCGCAGATTAGGCTAGCTATAGGGCAGGGAACGGCCTCGCGCAAATGTGGGTCTGGACCGACAGATTGTGTCCCGCGACCAAACCGTCAAGAGACGTCAACCCTAACGCGCGAACTTTGTGGGTCCGAGCACCAAACTCAGCTGGCCGGCCGCGCGCGCTCATACACGATCAGCGTCGCGGCGAAGTCATCGCGCTCGCCTTTGGCCAGCGCCTCACGCGACACCTCATGCCACGCCGCCTGATCGAGCGGCTTGAAAAATCGGTCGCCCTCGGGCGACGCATGAACTTGCGTGAAGTAGATCCGGTCGGCAACCGGCATGACGGCGTCAAATATCGCTTCACCGCCGATGACCATGATTTCATCGGCCCCGCGCGTCGTCGCCAGCACCCGTGCCAGCGTCAAGGCCTCACCGACGCTCGCACACGCCGACACGCCTTGAACTTCGAAATACGGATCGCGCGTGACCACGATGTTGTCACGTCCATCGAGCGGCTTACCGATTGATTGAAATGTCAGTCGCCCCATGACGAGCGGCTTACCCATCGTCAGCCTACGAAATGTTTTAAGGTCCGACGACAACCGCCAAGGCAGCTGTCCCTCGCGACCAATCACGCCATTTTCGCCAACCGCCACGACAAGAGAGATGATCATAGAAATCCGTCATCCCGCGCGACCACTTGGGAGTCCCCTGGCGGGGAAGGCGGGGATCCATCCAAGCCAAACCTAGGTACACTTAAACCCGCGAAGCAAAATAAGAAACCGCGTCTAGGCTTTGGGTTCTTGCGGCGGAACAGTTGTTGGCTGACGGAACTGCAAATTACAACTTTTTTGCACCGATACCTTTTCGATCGCCTCGAACTCGCCTTTCAAGCGAGCCAGTTCCGCAGTGTTTTGATCGTCCCCTCCAACGAGGAAAGCGGCTGGCCAAAAGATGATGATCGCTGCAGCGGTTGCGACCTGATCATTCGACCGCTTTTGATCTTGCGCTCCGGATGTCTGAGCGACACGTGCAGATATGCGCTGCGCTTCCTCGCCAAGTTGCAGACATGTGTAGTTTTGGTATTGCAACGGCGAAATGTAACTGCCGGTGACATCGCTTGCACTTTTGGCACAAGCGCCAAGGAACGATGCGGCGCTCATCGCGAAAATTCGAAACCAGAAAACCCGCATTGTTCTCTCCGAGAATAATTCGAACAAAGAACATCTGCCGTATGGCGGAAGATAACAACAGTCAGCTCTCTCCGCGTTATCGGGAATTCCGGGGAATAGGTACCCAAACGCAACGCATCTCACTTTCCCCGCTATACCGCTATCGGCGCCTTGATGGTCGGCCACGGCTCATAGCCTTCGACAGTGAAATCCTCGAACCTGAAATCAAAAATCGACTGACCGCGATCTTCGATCCGCAGCACCGGTAGCGGCCGGGGGGCCCGCGATAGCTGCAGATCGGCCTGCTCGACGTGGTTCGAATAAAGATGCGCATCGCCAAACGTGTGCACGAACTCGCCAGCCCGAAGCCCGGTCACCTGCGCCATCATCATCGTCAACAGCGCGTAGCTCGCGATGTTGAATGGCACGCCGAGGAACACATCGGCCGACCGCTGATAGAGTTGGCACGACAACCGCCCATCGGCGACATAGAACTGAAAGAGACAGTGACACGGCGCCAGCGCCATTTTCGGAATATCAGCCGGGTTCCAAGCCGACACGATGATGCGCCGGCTGTCCGGATTGGATTTGATCATCTGGACGGCGTCCGAGATCTGGTCGATGACCCGCCCGTCCGGCGTCTCCCAGCTGCGCCATTGCCGCCCGTAGACGGGCCCAAGATCGCCCGCCTCGTCGGCCCACTCATCCCAGATGCCAACACCGTGCTCGCGCAGATATCGGACGTTGGTATCGCCGGCAAGAAACCAGATCAACTCGTGGATGATCGATTTGACATGCAGCTTCTTTGTCGTGACCAGCGGAAACCCGCGGCTAAGATCGAACCGCATCTGATGACCAAAGACTGACGTCGTCCCGGTACCTGTGCGGTCGGTCTTCGCCACTCCGTCGAAGCGCACGCGGCGCAGCAAATCGAGATACGGATCCATGCTCCCTCCATGCCAGATTCCCTCCCCCGACGCATCACCGGGAGTACGCCCAGCTGCGCCTGGAATGCCGCACCTGCGAGATCAACCCGCCCCTGCGTCACCCCACTCACCGGGAAACGCTTTTTTTTACCCGCAATGAGCCCTATATTGGGAGTGCCGGATTCGTCCGGCTATGGTGATAAACGCGGTCGTAATAAGCGGTTCGGACCCGGGGGCGGTACCCGGCGCCTCCACCAATTTAGGGATTAGGGATTAGGGAATAGGGATACGTCAGCAGGCTCGGGGATCGAAACGATCCTAACTGTTAGTCCCTCTTCCCTAGTCCCTAGTCCCTCCCTATGGGGGCGAACTAGGATCGACGAACGTCTAAAGGACTTAGCTTTTGCCCGGCATGATACCACCGTCATCGGGTCATACAGAGTAGTTGCAAATGACAACTATGCTGAGGTTGCTCTCGCTGCTTAATGCGGTGCGAGTTTCCTAAACACTGAAGCCCTTACTCCCTAGCAGGACTAAGGCGCGGTCCGGAGGGCACCGGGCAACAGAAGCCCTCCACTTTACGCAGCGGAAAGCGTACAGCGGTACATCTACACGGCAACTTGAGGCGCGGAATGACGACGGGGCCGGACATCGATTACGAAGCCTACCAGCAAGAGGCGATGCGCGGGGTTGTCCGCGCCGTTCTGAGTCAGGTCGTCAAAACGGGTCTCCCGGGCGAGCATCATTTCTACATTTCATTTCTGACCCAGCAGCCAGGTGTCATTCTCTCCAAGCGCTTGAAAGAAAAATATCCAAGCGAAATGACGATCGTGCTCCAGCACCGCTTTTGGGATCTGATCGTCTCCGAAGACCGCTTCGAAGTGAAGCTGACCTTTGATGGCATTCCCGAACGCCTCGTCGTGCCGTACGCCTCGATCAAAGTCTTCATCGACCCGAGCGTGCGCTTCGGCCTGCAGTTCGAGGACGCGAGTTCTGACCGCGAAAAACCAGCGCCGCGCCGGTCGCTGACAATGGATGCAGCCTTCGATCAGGTTGGCGAAGCCCGCGCCGACAGCCCCCGCGCCACGTTGAATAAAAAGCCCCGTCCTGCGCGCAAATCTAAAACCGATAAGGACGCGGCAAGCACGCCGACAAAGATTGCTGTTCCACCAGCTCTCCCTGCAGCTGATGCAGGAGCGCCTCCGCAGCCCCAGCCTGCATCAGCGACAGCTGGACCACGCCCGGTGGCCGTCACCGAGGCACCAGCCCCAGCTGAGACAGGTGCGAAAATCCTGAGCCTTGATCAATTCCGTAAAAAATAGTCAGACGCGGTTAGCCCGTTGAGCGCTCGACAACCGCTTCGGGAATCTTGCGCGCGTTGTTGCGCTTGAACTTCAATTCCAATTTGCCGTTGGTCAGCAACGAACACTCGACCGCAGCGACATAAGGATCGCTCGCTTCGATGCGGGCCGCGGCCCGGCACTTGTCGGCGCTCTCCATGGGCTTGACGCTGACGCTTGCGTCCCCGTTTGGCATCGCCAGCGTGACGATCATCACAATGACTGAGGTTTCCATTTGATCTCCTGTTTGCGACAAGAGTGCGTCCAGGCCGAAAATGCTGCCCAAACGGTGCGCCATCGCGGCGCAGCTGACGCGGACTTGACGCCCACTTATGCCAACTCGGAAAATAACTCAGATGGCTGCACAAAGTTGCCTGAGCCTAACTGACTCGCGCCATCCGCCACCTTAAACAACGATTTAGAAACACATTTATTCGTGCACGCGGCCAGTGTCTGAGGGCTGGCACGAGGAAAGATCGAGCCTCGTCGCGGTATGGCAAAAATTGCTCCACGCTGAAACCTTCCGTTTACCCTTGTAGGGCAGTCTAGGCCTCGTTGAGTAAGCATTCGGTCGCCAGGTGTCCGATCCTGGAGCATGGCAGGGGTAGTTACCCCAAACCGGATGCGTGTCAGTTCAGTCGAGTTCGCGTAGTCATGTCCAAGCGTGTTTTGATCGTCGATGACGATCCAGCCCAGCGTCGTATTCTGGAAGAGACAATCAAGCGTCTCGGCTTCGACACCAAGACCTGCGGGTCGGGTGAGCAAGCACTTCAAATTCTCGAAGGCGACGAACGCTCGTCGATCTCCCTCGTCCTGCTCGATATCGTCATGCCGGGTATCGACGGCATGGGCGTTCTCGAACGGGTCGCCAACAAATCCGGTATGCCGCCGATCATCGTGCAGACGGCGCACGGTTCGATCGAAACAGCCATCAACGCGATGCGTCTTGGCGCCGTAGATTTCGTCGTCAAACCAGCGAGCCCCGAACGCCTCGACGTCTCGATCAAGAGCGCGCTCAAGATCGAAGCCCTGTCGGGCGAGATCAACCGCATCAAGAAGAAAGTCGAAGGTACGCTGACCTTCAACGATCTCGTGATGCAGGGCGATGCGATGACCCGCGTGATCACGCTGGGCAAACGCGCCGCTGCCTCCAACATCCCCGTCCTGATCGAAGGCGAAAGCGGCGTCGGCAAAGAGCTGATCGCCCGCGCCATCCAGGGCGAAAGCGAGCGCGCCGGCCGCCCGTTCATCACCGTCAATTGCGGTGCGATCCCGGAGAACTTGGTCGAAAGCATTTTATTCGGCCATGAAAAAGGTGCCTTCACCGGCGCCGTCGATAAACGCATTGGCAAATTCCAGGAAGCCGACGGCGGCACGTTGTTCCTCGACGAAGTCGGCGAACTTCCGCTCGAAGCTCAAGTCAAATTGTTGCGCGCTCTCCAGGAAGGCGAAATCGATCCGGTCGGCTCCAAGAAGCCGGTCAAGGTCAACTTCCGCCTGATCTCGGCGACCAATCGCGACATGATCCAACAAGTCAAAGATGGCAAATTCCGCGAAGATCTGTTCTATCGCTTGAACGTCTTCCCGATTTTCGTGCCGCCTCTGCGCGAACGCCTCGACGACGTCCCCCAGCTCGCTCGCCATTTCGCCCAGCGCTTCGCCGCTGAAGAAGGCAAGCGGATCTCAGGCTTCAGCGACAACGCGATGCGGCTGCTCCAATTGTATCCGTGGCCGGGCAACGTTCGCCAGCTCGAAAACGCCGTCTTCCGCGCCGTTGTGTTATCGGACCAGCCGCAGCTCTCGGTCGCAGAATTTCCCCAGATCGCCGCCCACGTCGACGGCTACGACGCGGAAATTCCAGCCGCCCCGACCATCCTCCAGAAAGCGCCAGCCTATACGGGGCCAGCACTTTTAGGCGCTGAGAACACGGTGCCCCACACGATGGAAGTGCGCACTCAGGTCAACGGCTCGTCGCTGGGCATTCCAGCTATGGCCGAAGACGGCGAGATCCGCTCGCTCGAAGCCATGGAAGCCGACATGATCCGGCTAGCACTTGGCCGCTATCGCGGTCACATGACGGAGGTTGCCAAGCGTCTGAATATCGGCCGCTCGACCCTCTATCGCAAAATGCAGGAGTACGGCCTCGAGCCGCGCCCGCATTGAGCCACGAATATCACGCGCGGGTCCGGTGGGACGGCTGCGCGTGATGACGGGAGAGACCGTCCCACCACCATTTCGCAGCTCCAATACGACGCCACGGTGACTCCTGATACGTTTCATGCGGCGTTGCGAGCCTGGTCAAAACCCAGTCTCAGGCCAAGGGCTCCGGCTAACACCCGGGGCCTTTGCTGTTTCAGAATTTTTTCTCACATGGCCGATGCGTCGAGGCTGCAACCACCGCGGCTTTGAATTTGTTTACCTTGCTGCTGTTAGATGAGGCTTCGCGTCCGCCGATAAAACAGCTGTCCTAACTACATCGCTAAAGAGCAACACTTTCGCCATACAGCGATGCGATGAAGCTAGTCAGGCAGCAGGTCTAAAGATAGAAGTTGCACAGCCGGACGACTCTGCCGGAACTGGTGAAAGGTACTGTTGATGCGTCGTACGCTCCGGCTGGCGTTGGGAATTTTGCTCTGCTCCGGTTTACTCGCACCAGCGCTTGCCCCAGCGTTCGCTGTTGAGCCAGACGACTTGCCGTGGGACGAGATCGATCGTGTACTGAAGGAAGTGCCTCAACCGGCCCCCGAGGACACGACCGAGCCCGAAACGGCTGTCACGTCACCGGAAACAGCGCCCAAAGAACCGTCCGCAACGGCCGGGCCGCTGCCCGCCACCGGCGAGCCAAAACCGGCCGATACAGCCGTTGCTGCGCCATCACCCGTGACGCCCGCAAATCCAACGGCACGTCTCGAGCCCGCGCAAGCCGCACCGGCCTCACCTTCGACACCTGTCGCGACGCCAGCAGCTGCACCTCCGGCTGCGCCGTCGCCAGTTAAAACCGCAATTCAAAGTCCGGCACCAACCGAGGCTACACCTCCGGCCACAACGCCGCCCGCGCCACCGGCTTTAGCCGCGACGACGGCGCCAGTGGCCACTTCGGCCAAAATTTTCCTGCCCATGAAACGCTACTTTGAAACCAAAGCGGCCGTCACTTTGAAGGAATACGAAGAGCCCGATCGCACAGCTTTGCTTGCTTACTATGAAGCGCAGATGGGCGAAGCCTTATGGGTCACCCGCGAGGGCTTCAACGCCGCCGCACTGAACTTAATTGCCGAAATCTCCAAAGCCGATGATTGGGGCTTGAGCAGCGCTGATTATAAAACGCCCGGGCTGGCAAAAATCGGCAGCGGCGAATTCCTCGAAGACGATCTCGTCGAAGCGGAAATCAATCTCTCCCTCACCGCTCTCCAGTACGCGAGACATGCGCGCGGTTTCCGCATCTATGATCCAACTGTGCAGCTGTCGTCCTACCTCGACCGCAAACCACAGCTGTTAGAGCCAGCCAAGGTGATCGACGGTCTGATTGCAGCCCCTGACAAGAGCGCCTATCTGCGCTCGCTTCACCCCAAGCACGCCCAGTTCGAACGCTTGCGCGCAAAGCTGTTGGAGCTGCGCACCAACGCTGGCAAGGACGAGTTCGAAAACATTGCCAACGGGCCAAAAATCACGCCCGGCAAGAGCCATTGGCAGGTGGCACTTGTTCGCCGCGCTTTGAAAGTCGCATCACCCGGTATGAAACCCGACGGCACGGCTGCCGACGATACCTACTACGATACTGCCCTCGCTCGCGCTGTCGAACAATACAAAGAGAGTAACGAACTCGCCCCCGTTAACGGCACGATCACCAACGAACTGCGAAAGTCATTGAATGCCGACCATTCCGTCAGCGAAGAGCTCTTGCTGGCCAACATGGAACAGTGGCGTTGGATGCCCGAGGAGCTGGGCAAGCTGCACGTAGCGGTCAATATTCCGGAATTCGCGGTTCGCGTTTTGAAAGACGACGCCATCATCCATTCCGAGCGGATCGTCACGGGCAAGTTCGAAACGCAAACACCGATCTTTTCCGACGAGATGCGCACGGTCGTGTTTCAGCCGTCTTGGAACGTACCCGAATCCATCAAGATCAATGAACTTCTGCCGAAACTGCGAGCCGGCGGCAACCCGATCGGCGGCCAGGGTCTGGCCATCAAACGCAATGGCCGCAACATCGGCGTCTGGGACATCGACTGGGAAACCGCCGACATTCGCCACTATCACATCTACCAGCCGCCGGGCGACGCCAACGTTCTGGGCATCGTCAAATTCTTATTCCCCAACAAGCACGCGGTCTATCTGCACGATACGCCGAGCAAATCGCTGTTCAATCAAAAGGTGCGCACGTTCAGCCACGGCTGCATGCGCGTCAGAAATCCTGTCCAACTGGCCGAAGTCTTGATGGCCGAAGACAAGGGCTGGGACAAAAGCCAAGTCAACGAAATGATCACCACGGGTCCCGAAGATAACGACATCGCTCTCGATCATCCGATCCCGGTCCATGTGACCTACTTCACGGCTTGGGTCGACGACAGCGGTAAGCTGAAAACCTTCGCCGACATCTATGGTCATCAAAAGCGGATCATTCTTGGCCTCGAAGGCCGGTGGGGCGAAATCGTCAAGAACCGCGATCATCTCGAGCCGGCCGACCCCGACAACGTACCTGTCGCCCGCAATCCGGACGACTGGGGTGACAACGGAGCGCGACCCGGCCGCCGCTATCGCCAGCAGCCGCGCCTGACCTATCGCGAGCCGCCAAATTACAAGCAGCAGAAGTCCGTCGGCGACCTGTTGCAGAGCGTCTTCGGAGGCTTCTGAGGGAAGTTGTCTGCAGTCCGAGCAACCTCGCCCTTTTGTCGCCCACTCGGCGTCGTTAGATCAGCCCATTCGCCGGTTACGACCTCTTAAGGGTTAGGGGTTAACCCTTTTCAGACGTAGCCGTCAGGGGACTGACGTAGGGACGGGGGTTACTCGTGGCGTTGAGCCGCTCGGGGTTAGTTATTGGCGTGTTGGGGTTCGCTCTCGCAGCGGTCCTCTCGTCCGATCGCATAATCGCCGCCGGCAACGCTGCTGACCGCACGATCTCATTCTATCATATCCACACGCACGAACGCCTCACCGTCACCTATAAGCGGGGCGGCGCCTACGTTCCCGAAGCCTTGAAACAGATCGATTGGATCATGCGCGACTGGCGCAAGAACCAGGCGATCAAGATCGACCCAAGCACCATTGATCTTGCCTGGGAGATGCACCGGGAGCTCGGCTCGAAAGAAGCGATCAGCATTATTTGTGGCTATCGCTCGCGCGACACCAATGAAACGCTGCGCCGCAAGGTCGGAGGCCAAGCCAGCCAGAGCCACCACATCACGGGCAAGGCCATCGACATCACTTTCCCCGACGTGCCGCTGAAGCGGATGCGCTATTCAGCTCTGGTGCGAGAACGCGGCGGTGTCGGCTATTATCCAACGTCTGGCATTCCCTTCGTCCACATCGATACCGCGCGCGTGAGATCTTGGCCCCGCCTGCCGCGTTATGAATTGGCGCTGGTTTTCCCTAACGGTCAATCACGGCACATGCCAGCCGACGGTGGCCCGATTACGCCGACCGACGTTCGCGTTGCGCAAAGCAAATACCGCGAACTCGCAGTCCAGATCGCCCAGTTTCACGATACGCGCAAAGGGCTGGCGGCCCCAACTCTGATCGCTGCAGCCACAGCTATCCCACCACCGTTAGCTCCCACGCGGGCACCGCGCTTCGCCATGGCATCACTCGATGCCGGACCATCTCCAGCCACGCCTGCCAAGCCGGTTGAGACGTCGCGCAAGATCGACCTCAAATGGACCTCAGAGCCCCAGCGGCAAGTCGCCAGCCTCCAGCCAAACCCGCCTGCAGCGTCCAACAGCGTCGCTGAGCCAAAGCTCGTCGCCGAACCAAAATTGATCGACCGCCCATCACGCTTCACGCCGGCACCCTCGAAGACCGACCGCAGCAAGCTCGACGCCTTGTTCAAGCAAGCAGCCTTGCTCCCGGAGCCGAAACTTTTAGCTGGCCCCGCACCCGCACAACGGCCACAGAAGCAATTGGCGGCCGTCGCGGCGCAAACGTCCGGTGAGCCAGCCCGCATAAACGGGCCGCAAGTTGCGAGCCTGAGCCCTGAGAAAAACGCTGCGAGCATCACCGACATGAGCCCCGATGGCCTCGGCAACGGCTGGGTTCAGGCCCCAGAGTTCGACGAGGACCATCCCGATGAGCTGGCCTATCGGCCGTTCCCGCTCGGCCCGCTTCTGACCGAGACGCCGTCGGCCAACGATCCGCGCCTGACGGGCGAGCTTCAACACCCAGACGTCGCCGCAACGCTTGATGCACTGGATGACATCGGCGCGACCGCGCCCATGAAGTTCCGCCCCGGTCAGCAGGTCGCGCAGGTCAAGTGGGCTCAGCAATTTCAAGGCAAGGCCGTGTATCTGGACGCCTTGCAGGAAATCGACGCCAACCGGCTCGCGGTGCAAAAACCCGGCGGTATCGAGAACCGACAAGTCCGCACGACCGCGCGCTAAATCAAAGCCGGTCGCGATACACTCACGTTTTGCCCGCCATCAACCCCGCGCCGCGCTTGAGACTGATCGCGCCTGCCTGCGCGACGAGATCACTGAGCGCCTTAAAATCGTCCGCGCGTGGACATGACCGACGCCACGCCAGACCTATCGACCGCGACGGCTGTGGATCACCGAAGCGGATGACTTTAATGGTTCGGTTGCGGCTTTCGACGCCAAGGCAGACTTCAGGCAGCAGCGTAATTCCAAGGCCCGCCGACACCATCTCGACAATTGTTGCCAAGCTCGACGCCCCGAACGTGTTGACGGAATCCACCTGTTGCAGGCTGCAGAAGGTCAACGCCTGATCGCGCAGACAATGCCCCTCTTCGAGCAGCAGCAGCCGGTCGCCTTCGATCAGCTCTTTCGTTGCCCGCACGCGGCCCGTCAGCTTGGCCGAACTTGGCAACGCCAAGAGGAACCGGTCTTCAAAAATCGCCAATGTTTCGACGTCGGGATGTTTGATCGGCAATGCCAGCAGCAGCACGTCGAGCTTGCCCTCGACGAGTTCGTCGGTGAGCACGTGGGTTTGCGTTTCGCGCACATGCAGCTCAAGATCAGGATAAGCGTCGCGCAACAGTGGTAGCAACGGCGGCAGCAGATAGGGCGCGACGGACGGGATTACGCCGAGCCGAAGCGCGCCTGAAAGAATTCCACCCGATTGCTTCGCAAAATCGACGAGGTCACGGGCATCGTTGAGCAAGCGCTGTGCGCGGCGTGCAATTTCGGCGCCTTTGGGTGTCAGCTTGACCCCCGCCCGCGTGCGCTCGACGAGCGCCAATCCCAGCGACGCCTCAAGCTCTTGAATCTGCATCGACAGCGCCGGCTGCGTCACCGCGCACGCGTTGGCCGCTCGGCCAAAATGCTGCTCACGAGCGAGCGCGTCGAAATAGCGGAGCTGCTTGAGCGTGACATGCGGCATCAGCAAGTCTGATCCAGATCAACAGCGAAACCTACCTCAGGTTATCAACCAACACTGTGACCGTCCAGCGCGTTTGCTGCGGATCGGGTACCAACCGCGCACAAACAGAAAACGCCGGCCCCGAAGGAACCGGCGTTCCGCATATTTAGTTGACGAGCGGCTTATTCGGCAGCGATCATCGCATCGGCGAATGCCTGCTTCCCGGCGCTGTCATCCAGCATCCCCAGCGCGTGCATATAGACTTCGAGCACGCTCTCTTCTTCCTGGCGCTCTTCCTGTGATTTCTTTCGCAACCGAACGATCTGACGCAAAACCTTGACGTCGAAGCCGACAGCTTTTGCTTCCAAATACTTATCGCGAACATCACTCGCCAGCTGCTTTTTCTCTTCTTCCAAGCGCTCGATTTGCTCGACCAGTTGGCGCAACTGCTTCTGCGCGGAAGCCTGAAGCGTGCTCATACTTTGAAACTCCCTCATGCATATCGGTCCCAAACGGTAGCGGCCGGTGGCGCACCGTTCAAGCCGACGCAACACGCAATCCCCGGAACATCACAAGGGATATCCGCTCGACTCCTCTTGACCGTCCAGAATCAGCTGACCCCATCGCACTGCCGCACGCCACGATCTGGATTAAAGCTTCGCAATCAAACTGGTAAGTACCAATGCGTACGAGACAATCCGTTGACAGCATGATGGGCTCAGAGCAAATCAACCGCAAGTTTTTCCTTGGTATTGTATTGAGTTAGAGGGAACTGGTCATGCCCGCAACCAACACTAGCCCGCTCGAAATTTTAGACGTCAAATCCCTTTACGCGCTCCTTGGTGACGCGTGGTTTGAGCAATTCGTCCCGAAACCTGGCGAGGTCTACTACCTTGGATCGTCGGAGGAGATGGGTCGGCGCGAGTTTGAGATGGTTCGAGTCCATATACGGGCCGAACTGACCTGCTACCCCAACTTTGACATTCTTCCCTGCGTGACCCGCGCTATTAACCGTGCACACGCGTGGCGTATGCCAGCGACCGTCGTCGCTGCACTCTCGATCCGAGAAGGGTTGACGTCCTTCGAAACGGTTCGCGCCGCTTAAACCGGCGTGACGTCTCAGCCTGCTCATCCGTCCAGCGCAACGTCCCTCCCCCCCCGTGCGCGATTGGCGGTCAGCCCCGGCTCCGAAGCGGAGCCGGGGCTTTTTTTTAATGACTTAATTCGGCATCACTGGGGAAGTGTTCGCGCAGCTAACAAAGCTCTCGGTACCCTTCCGCGCGCGATTGGAAATTGCGCCCAGCCCATTATGAACGAGAATACCGTTGTGCGGGAACTGATGCCGTGTTCGCTAGGCTTGTGAGGGCAGCCGGTGAACACGGCATCAAGGCACTCCGTGTGCCCAATCTCATCTCTGCCATTTGGCTTGCCACTCCGCGTAAGGCATCCCGTAGACAATCTCGCGCGCCTCCTCCTTGCTCATGTCGAGCCCCTTGTCCGCCGCCGCCTCCATCATCCATGTCGCAAGACAATTCCGGCAAAACCCCGCAAGGTTCATGAGGTCGATGTTCTGCACATCACTTCGGTTGCGCAAATGCGCAACAAGCCGCCGGTAGGCCGCCGCCTCGAGTTCAAGCGTCGTTTGTGGCTCAAGTGTTTTCATGTCCAATCTCCCAATAAACTCCGCGCGCCAACCGTCTGAGCCGCCAAAGTCGGCCACCTTTCGAGATCCTGCGGCCACGCCAACCTTGACGGTCCCCGTCCGATTGCGCAAACCAAGGTCTTCATGCACCTATCTGACGAACAGATCCTCAACACCGGCGCGACGGGGACACGATGACGGACGGACACCACATGCCTTCCCCACAAAATCTCCCAGCCCTAGAGGAGAACGCCAAAGCGACGCTGATGGCGCTTTATGAGGCCGCGTACACGACCGCCCACCCCTCGACCTGCCTTCCCCCGTACCTGCCGCCGGTCCCAGCCAACGGCCGCATTATCATCATCGGCGCGGGCAAAGGCTCAGCCGCAATGGCGGTCGCAGCCGAAAAGCACTACATCGCCAACGGCCAGCGCGACAAAATCTCAGGGCTGATTTCCACGCGCCACGGCTTCGGCCTGCCGACTGAATTCCTGGAAATTCTAGAAGCTGGCCACCCGGTCCCCGACGCGAACTCGATCGAAGGTGCCAAACGCGCGATCGCGCTTGCCAAAAGCGCCGGCCCCAACGACCTCGTGTTGTGTCTACTGTCGGGCGGCGCGTCGGCGATCTGGTCTGCACCCGTCGCGGGCGTCGGCTTCGAAGCCAAACAAAAACTGACCAAGCAACTGCTCCGCTCGGGTGCCCCAATCTCGGAAATGAATTGCGTCAGGAAACACCTATCGCAAATCAAAGGCGGCAAACTTGCAGCCGCCGTCTACCCCGCGCGGCTGCTGACCTTGTCAATCTCCGACGTCCCCGGCGATCATCCAGATGAAATTGGCTCCGGCCCAACGGTGGCTGATCGCTCGACGCTGGCTGATGCCCGCGCCGTGCTTGCCCGCTGGAACATCGAGCCCGCACCTGAAGTTGCCGCCGCGCTCGCCGACACCGCGAATGAGACTTTGAAGGCCGGCGACGCGAAACTTTCCAACTCCGACTACAAAATCGTCGCCGCGCCCAAAGCCTCGCTCGAAGCCGCAGCTAAGATCGCCCGCGCGCGTGGCTATCGCGTCGATATCCTCGGCGACTCGCTTGAAGGCGAAGCGAGCGAAGTCGCAAAATTCCACGCCAGCATGGCGCACGACGCCAAGCGTCGCGGCGAAAAATTGGCGATCATGTCCGGCGGTGAGCTGACGGTCACGGTGCGTGGCAATGGGTCAGGCGGCCCCAATCAGGAATACGCGCTAGGCCTTGCCATCGCGCTCGACGGAGCTCCCGGCATCTGCGGACTTGCCGGCGATACCGATGGCATCGATGGCGGCGGTGGCAATGCAGGCGACCCCGCAGGCGCTATTGTTTTACCCACCACGCTAGCTCGCGCCACGGCTCAAAATCTCAATGCCGCCAAGTTCCTGGAGAACAACGATTCGACGGGCTACTTCCGCCCGCTCGGCGATCTCATCCTTTGCGGTCCAACGCAGACGAACGTCAACGATTTCCGCGTTGTCCTCGTCGATCCGTGATGGGCATGCGCATCGCTCGGGGGAAAATATTGAACGATCGACGATCGTGACTCTACAGGGGGAAGCTGCGTGATCTTTCGTCATAACCGGAGCCCTGGCCGACGTGCAACGGCCACAGCGGCGTTTCTCATTTGCAGCCTGAGTGCCGCACACGCCGACCTGAAGCTGTGTAATTCGACCGCCGGCCGCGTCGGCGTGGCAATCGGCTATCAGGACAACACCGGCTGGGCAACCGAGGGCTGGTGGAACATCGCCTCGCAAACGTGCGAAACATTGCTCAAGGGCGTCCTGCCGAGCCGCTTCGTCTATGTGCACGCCGTCGACTACGATCGCGGTGGCGAATGGGGCGGCAAAAACGACATGTGTACGGCCGACAAATCGTTTGCTATCCGGGGGGTTCAGGACTGCCCGAAACGTGGCTATAAGCGCACGGGTTTTTTCGAAGTGGATACTGGCGAGGCCAAGGAATGGACCATCCGTCTCACCGATCCTGAAGTTCAAGGAAAACAAGAAAAATGAGACGCAACCGGCGGGTCAAGATCGTCGCGACGCTCGGACCCGCGTCCGCTGCCCCTGAAATGGTCGAGCGATTATTCTTAGCCGGCGTCGACGTCTTCCGCATCAACATGAGCCACTCGACCCACGAAGGGTCAAAAACGCTCTATAACACCGTGCGGGCGTGCGCCGCGCGCCATCGCCACCCGATCGGCATCTTAGCCGACCTGCAAGGCCCCAAATTTCGCATCGGCGAATTCCAAGCCGGTCGCGTCTCCGTGCCGGCCAAAACGATTTTCAGATTCGACCGCGCCGAAGTGCTGGGCACAGCCGATCGGGTCTATCTGCCCCACGGCCAAATCTTCGACGCCATTGAGCCCGGCCACAACCTCGTCCTCGACGACGGCAAGTTGCGCATGCGCGTGATCGAAAAATCCGCCGTGCAAATTGTGACTGAAGTCATTACCGGCGGTATGCTGGCAAGCCGCAAGGGCATCTCGATGCCCGATACGCTGCTCGACATCTCGCCGTTGACCGACAAAGACCGCGCCGACCTTTCCCACGCCCTGAAACTCGGCGTCGACTGGGTCGCCTTGTCGTTCGTCCAGCGCGCCAACGATCTGCATGAAGTGCGCAAACTGATCGGCGACAAAGCAGCTATCCTCTCGAAAATCGAAAAACCGTCCGCCGTCGCCGACCTCGAAGAAGTCATCGCCGCGTCTGACGGCATCATGGTGGCGCGGGGCGATCTCGGCGTCGAAATGCCAGTCGAGAAAGTTCCGGGCATTCAAAAACGCATCACTCGCCTTGCCCGCGCCGCCGGTAAGCCGGTGATCGTCGCGACGCAGATGCTCGAGTCTATGATCTCCTCGCCGATGCCGACGCGCGCCGAAGTGTCTGACGTCGCCACCGCAGTGTTCGACGGCGCCGATGCGATTATGCTGTCGGCCGAGAGCGCGGTCGGCCAATACCCGGTGGAAGCCATCGAAATGATGGACAAGATCGCCATCGAAGTCGAACACGATCCGGTCTACGAAGCGATCCTCTACGCGACGCAAACCGAACCGTTACCGACCGGCGCCGACGCGATTGCCGCCGCAGCGTCTGCTATCGCCGACACCGTGAAGCTCGGCGCCATCGTCTGCTACACGGCGACGGGCTCAACGGTGCTCCGCGTGACGCGCGAGCGTCCGGGCATTCCAGTCATCGGCTTGACGCCGGTTGAATCGACCGCGCGCCGCTTGTCGCTCGTCTGGGGCGTGCAATCGATCCTGACCGGCGATCCCGAGAACCTCTCGCACATGGTCCGCAAAGCGTGCCGCATCGCCTTCGAGGAAGGCCTCGTTAAACCTCGCGACGGTCTGCTCATCACGGCTGGCATACCGCTAGGCTCGCCCGGCGCCACCAACATGATCCGCATCGCGTTCGTCGATGAATCCGGCGCGCCGATTGCGGAGGACGTTTGAAGGACTTAGCGTAAACAGCTCGCCACGGAACATTAGCTCCCGGACCGCGTTTGTAGTCAGAATACGTAATCGTACTCAGATTCCCTTCAGGAGCATCTTTTGAAAAAACTTATGTTCGCAATTGCGGCAGGAATATTTGCTGTCTCGGCATCCGCCGCGTCGGCGCTTCCGGCCCCGAAGACCGACGCGCTCGGATCGTCGATCGTCGACCAAGTCCGTGACCGCGATGGCGTGAATGTCCGCATCGTTGACCGGCGCGGTGATCGCCGTGGCTACAACCGCTGGAACCGTGGTGATCGGTGGAACCGTGGTGGTCGGTGGAATGATCGCCGCTATAACCAGTATCGTGGTTGGAATCGTTACAACTCACGTCCGCGTGGCTGGCGTAACCGTGGTTGCGTCTCTGTCGGCCCGGTCTGGTTCTGCAAATAACATCCGCATTCCTAATGAAAAGGGCGCTTCACAGCGCCCTTTTTTTTTGCGTCCAGCACGAACCGTCAAATACCGCGGCCTTCGACCTCTCGCTTGAGTTCTTCAACTGCTTCCTGCCCGCCTTCGATATTCGGGTGGATGACGATCAGCTTCTCGTAGGCTGCCAGCGCAGCTTTCTTCTCGCCGAGCACCACTAGAATTTTCGCCATCCCGTCGAGCGCACGGAAATGATTGGGCTCAAGAGCGAGCGCGCGGCGCAAATCAGCCAGCGCCGCCGGATGATTGTTCATTCGGTAGTGGATGTACGCACGATGGCTCCACGCCTCCGCGTAATCGGGCGCGAGATCGACCGCCGCATCGGCGAGCGGCAAGCCACGCTCGCTCTCATTCTTCATCGAAAAGCCTTCGGCCCGGTCGATCAAGAGATTGGCGGTGTCGCCGCCCGTATAGCGCCATAGACGTTCGATCGCCGCGCCAATTTCGCCACCCTGGCGCTTGTCGCCCTCGGTCGCGAGAAATGCGTACAGCGACTCGAGGGTCTTGGGCACCTCCTCCGCCGACTTCGGCCACGGCAGCCCCATCATGCCCGGCTCGCCTTTGGATTTCTTAACCCCAGGCATCGGCGCAGGCGAACTCGGCAGAGGTGCCCTTTCGCGCGGCGTCGCCACATCCGGCAGATCGGGAGTTCCGGGCTCTACCGGTGCTTGCATCGCCGGCGGAGCGCCGCGTGGCTCGGTGCCGAGATCGACTTGTGCCCAGACGGCGCCGGACATCGCGCCAGCCCCAAGCCCGGTCGAAAGGAGGGAAATCAGAACGGAGACACAGTTTTTCATGGCCGGACGCTAGCCGAGGCCGATTATCGCGTCAAAGCGCGTTTCGTGAAATCATCGTAAGAATGAAAGCAGCGAGACATTAGCCCTGGCGGGCTTTGAACCGGCGATGCGTCTTGTTGATGATGTAAACGCGGCCCTTACGGCGCACGACGCGATTATCGCGATGGCGCGACCGCAACGACTTCAAAGAGTTTCTAACTTTCATCTCAACACCGGTTAATGATGGTGGGCACTACAGGGATCGAACCTGTGACCCCTACCATGTCAAGGTAGTGCTCTACCGCTGAGCTAAGTGCCCTAAAGCCCCGACTTCGAAGAAGCCGAGGCCGCAAAAGGGAAGAGTGGCTTCTAGAGGTAATCCCCACGCCCGGTCAAGCCCGCCAAGCCATCTAAAATCGGCTTTTGCTAAGTCGGGTACGTGGTGTCAGGCCGCAAGCAGCCGATCGACTTCCCGGACCAGATCTTTCAGGTGAAACGGCTTGGAAAGCACGCGCGCATCCTTGGGCGGCGCGTTGTCACTATTGAGCACCACGGCCGCGAAGCCGGTGATGAACATGATTTTGAGATCGGGGTCGATCTCGTTTGCCCGCCGCGCTAGCTCTATCCCGTCCATCTTCGGCATGACGATGTCCGTCAGCAAAAGCGTGAATGGCTCGTGCTTGAGGCGCTCGTAGGCGTCCTCACCGTTCTCGAAGGCAACAACGTCGTAATTAGCCTTCTGCAACGCTTTGACGAGAAACCCGCGCATTGAATCGTCGTCTTCTGCGAGCAGAATACGGTGCATTGGCATGCTTGATGGTTTTGCGGTCATGAACTCTCGCCAAGAACTGTGCGCCGGAGACGCCGGAGCGGATGAAAATCTGAGACTCTATCGATACCTGATTTTGGCTCGCAGGCAAACTTGACGTAACTTTGGTAAACAGACGATGAAGGTGTAGAAAACCAAATGGGCCTTGTGGTTGTCGCAAAGCGATCGCACTTGTCGCGTCGCCGTGTATTGCCCAGGCTTGGCCTATGATGAAATGCAAATGGGTGGGATGAAGTTGGTACTGAAGTTAGATGTTAAGGCGTTTAGCTAGTAACGCGTCGAGATCTCAACGCGTCGAAATTGTCCGCTCAAGCTTTTGAGGGCCTGATGCCGTCGAACGATCGAATCGCCGTTCCCAAGGCCTTCTTCCCTTCGTTCGAGGTGCTGAGCCCGGCCGTTCAAACGGCCCCCTTCGTGTTCTCCTCGCCGCACTCGGGACGCTATTATCCAGCCGAATTCCTGGCTCAATCGCGCCTTGATCCAAAAACGCTGCGCAAATCTGAGGACTGCTTTGTCGATCGTCTGTTCCACAACGTGGCCCAACTCGGCGCTCCGTTGCTTTGCGCGAAATTTCCCCGCGCCTACCTCGACCTTAATCGCGAACCCTATGAGCTCGACCCCGCCCTCGTCGATGAACCCTTGCCCGAGCACGCCAATACGCAATCGATTAGGGTGGCCGGTGGCCTGGGCACGGTGGCCCGCGTCGTCGCCGATGGCGAAGAGATTTACCGCGACCCGCTGCCTCTAAGCCAAGTCCTGGCGCGGATTGATCAGCTCTATTTCCCGTTCCACGCCCAGTTAACCGCCCTTATCGAGGCGACTCTTGGCCAGTTCGGCTACGCAATTTTGATCGATTGTCATTCGATGCCATCCGCTGCGATGACGCCCGGAACAGCGCCTCGTCCCGACGTCGTCATCGGCGACCGGTTCGGCGCGTCCGCAGATCCACGGTTATCGCAGCTGGTGCGCGAGACCCTGACATCGCTCGGCTACGAAGTGCAGATGAACAGACCCTACGCCGGCGGCTACATCACCGAGCATCACGGTCGCCCAAGCCACGGCGTTCACGCCCTGCAACTCGAAATCAATCGCGGGCTCTATCTGAATGAAAAAACGTTGGAAGAGAGTGTCGACTTCAGCGAACTTCAGGCTGACCTGACGCGCCTTGCAACAACATTGTTTGCCAAGGCCCCGTCGCTGTTTGAATTGCGCGCTGCCGCTGAATGACGATTGTCATGGCGCAAGAAAAAGGGCCGTCCGCCTGAGGGGACGGCCCAAGTCTAGGGAGGAAACGCCCAAGGAGGGCACGACGCAGGGGAAAAACCCGCGATGTCGCAATGCACAATTTAGCTTTGCAATGCAAAACGACAACTGCGTTTTTCGCAGGTCTGAGATCACAATTTGTAGATGGGAGACTGAGCGCGCTTAAGCCGTTGACATCTCACAAAGAAAGGCCGTTCGGCGAGGCGAACGGCCCAAGTCTAGGGAGGAAACGCCCAAATTGGGCAACGATTGCAAAGAGCGTGTCAGCGCAACCGTACCAACACGATGAGCTGCTTCGGCCAACCTCGCAATCACAACGAGTATTGCAGGTACTGATTAACAAAAAGATGTATCGTCAAAGCAACAAAGTGTCCGCCCACACACCCCGGAATTCACCGAGCACGCCAATTAAATAAGCAGATTTAGACGGCCCTTCAAGGACTTATCCACCCGTGACGTCGACCAGCGAAGATTTCCACAGCCTGTTGAAAACGGCCCACGATTTGGCGGATCTTTCGGGCCCGGCCATCCTCAAACACTTCCGCCGGCCGCTGAGCGTCGAAAACAAGCTGGGCGGATCAGGCTTTGATCCCGTCACCAAAGCCGATCGCGCCGCGGAAAGTCTGATCGTCAAAGCTCTGCGAACAGCCCATCCCACCCACGGCATTGTCGGCGAGGAGCACGGCACTCATACCGGCGCTGGCCAATACAATTGGATTATCGATCCAATCGATGGCACGCGCGCATTCATCATGGGCAGCCCACTGTGGGGAACGTTGATCGGCCTGCTCGACGGCGCTGCGCCGACACTTGGTGTGATGGATCAACCGTTTACGGGCGAGCGCTTCTGGTCGGACCGCACTTCGAGCTACCTGCGCGTCCGCGACGGCGTGCGCAAGAAACTCAAAACCCGCGCCTGCGCCAACCTCGCCGATGCGATCCTGACCTCGACCCACCCGGACCTCTTCGAAGGCGCGAAACAAAAGAAAGCTTTGACGACCCTGAAAAGCGCGGTCCGCATGACGCGCTATGGCGGCGATTGCTACGGCTACTGCTTGCTCGCCGCCGGCCACGTCGATCTGATCATCGAATCTGGCCTCAAATCCTACGACATCGTCGCACTGATCCCAATCATCGAGCGTGCCGGCGGTGTCGTCACCACCTGGGACGGAAAACCCGCGACATCCGGTGGCAACATCATCGCGGCCGGCGACCCGCGCGCTCACGAAGCAGCAATGAACGTCATTGCCAAAAACTGACGCTCTGCTGGTCTAGCTTGAGGCTGGAATATCCACACCCATGTACGCATCGACCGCCGCCCAAAACCGCTGCCTGATAGCGTCACTCTCTTGCAAGATTTCATGACGCGAACCCGGCATTGCGATATGCCCGCCGATTTTCAGCTCGACTGCGAAATCCTCGATCGCTTGCGGCGACACGACCTGATCGGCGCCCGCCGCGAACAGCAGCATCGGCACGTTGATATATTTTGGATAGTCGGGCCGCTGCAGCATCGCGCAACTGCGCAGCGCCGATTTCAACCATCCGATCGTCGGCGATCCAAGTCCCAACTCGGGCGCCTGTTCGAGAACAGCTTTGTTGCGTGACCAGCGCACAAAGTCCGACGTCAAAACGTTGCCTTCGAACTCGATGAGCTCCTCAGGTTCGTTGCTGCCGCCGCGCACATAGGCCGTCGCCAATCCGACCGCGCTCGCGACTTCCGCATAGGTCCGCGCCAAGCCGACGCTGTTGCGCAACATCGTCTCGTTGATAGCAATCATCGGCGAGACGAGGAGCATGCGTTCGAATACGCTTTTCTCCGCCTGCGCCCCACGCAGCAGGATGTTACCGCCAAGCGAATGTCCAAGCGCGAAATAGGGCTGCGGACATGTTTGCTGCACGACCTCTGACATGAAAAGTTTGAGGTCGCGATCATACTCGGTGAAGCCCGCGACGTGCCCCTTGCGCGGGTTGGTCAGACGCCGCTCCGAGCCGCCTTGGCCCCGCCAGTCCATGATCGCCACCGCATAGCCGCGACGTCTGAAGTCGGCCACCACCTCGAAATATTTCTCGATGTATTCGCCCCGCCCAGGAAAGATGCACATCGTCCCGCGCGACGGGCCGCGCGTAGGCTCCCACAGGGCATACCGAAGCTGTGCGCCGTCATAGCCGCTGAACATAGCGCTGCGGACGCCGCTTGGAATCGGGTTGATGGCCATCGCGACCAGGCTCATGACGGCTCACCCCGAATTATCAAAATCACCGCTGCCCCCGATCGCATTACGCCGCCCGATTACGCCGTCATTCCGGCGCCCAAGAACTCTTGAAAACCCGGACCCCATCCCCATTTCGAATTTGCGCCCGCCGAACGTCCGGGGGCGCAAAACTTAGACCGGCTGGCCCATCTGGGCAGCTGTTTCACATGTTGCTTCTCGCAATGGAGGATATGTCATGCGACACACCGACTTTACCCCGTTTTACCGCTCCGCAATCGGCTTTGACCAGCTTTTCCAGATGTTGGATCAAGTGTCGGGCTTCGATAATGAAGGCTCATACCCGCCCTACAACATCGAACGCACCGGCGACAACGCCTATCGCATTTCGCTGGCCGTCGCTGGCTTCGACACGTCTGAACTCAAGATCGAGGTCAAGGAACAGACGTTGAGCGTAAGCGGCACGAAAACGCCCGATGCATCGGAGCAAAAATTCCTGCATCGCGGGATTGCGGCTCGCTCGTTCGAGCGGCGCTTTCAGCTCGCCGACCACGTGGACGTGACGGGCGCCGACTTCACCAACGGGCTCCTGCACATCGATTTAGTCCGCAACGTGCCGGAGCGTTTGAAACCGCGATCGGTCGCGATCACTGCACCTCACAAGCCAACGCAGATCGAAGCGCAAACAGTTCAGTAGGCCTTTTTGCGATCTTTTGAGTGAGACCTAGCTCGGACGGCCGCGGCACCCTGCGGCCGTCTTGCATCGCAACAACCCATTCAGCTTTCGTAACAAAATTTCACAATCACCAATTAAAACGCACGATTATATCCCTTTTCACGTCAACGCCTTGCCTCTTGTACCGCTCCTCGAAATATGTAAAATCGGGAGAATAGGTCAACATTACTGTCCTTTATGCTGACGCGCGTTGCGCCAGCGAAGGTTGGTTTGACCATGCCGCAAATCGATCAGGAACAGGCGCGTGAACTTCGTTTTTTTCTCACCCGTACACAATGCCGCCGGCCGCACGCCGAATGTTGCGAGCGCAGCCCAACCGCGGCGAATGTACCCCGGCGCCGGTCGAATAAAACGCCGGTCCACGTAACACCACTGGACACTGTCGATCAGCAGTTGGAAATAGTCTGAGGACCGAGCCGGACCGAAGATCCGCCGGGCCACCAACAGCGAACATACTATCACTTTGATGATGAGCCCTCACGGGCGAGAGGACGACGAGAATGAGCGAAGGCTACCTCCCACCTGTTGAGGATGAAGCAACCGATAGCGCCGCGCGGCCGTCAGCTTCTGGCTTATTTGACCCCGCGCTCGAACGCGACGCCTGTGGCGTTGGCTTCATCGCCGACCTGAAAGGCCGCCAATCGCACGGCATTGTCGAAGACGCGCTTCGCATTCTCGAAAATCTCGAACATCGCGGCGCCACGGGTGCCGATCCGCTATCGGGCGATGGTGCCGGCATTCTCATACAAATCCCGCATGAATTTCTGGCGGCCGAAGCCAAGTCGCTCGGCATTGCCCTCCCCGCCGCTGGCAAGTACGCCGTCGGCCACGTCTTCATGCCGCAAGATGAGCGCCTGCGCGGTCATTGCGAGCGCGTCTGGGCCCGCTGCCTGAAGGATCGTGGCCTGGAACTGCTCGGTTGGCGTTCGGTCCCAGTCGACAACTCGTGCCTATCCGACATGGTCCGCAGCGTTGAGCCGGTCCACCGTCAGGTCTTCATCAGCACCCCGGACCAGAGCGTCTCAGCCGACGATTTTGAACGCAGCCTGTACCTCGTGCGCAAGGTCGTCTCGAACGCGATCCACAATGCCTACAAGGGCCGCGACATCGGCCATTACACCGTCTCCTTGTCGACCCGCACACTCGTCTACAAAGGCATGTTCCTGTCCTATCAAGTGAAGGCCTACTACAAAGATCTGTCCGACCCGCGCTTGGCGTCCGCACTGGCCCTCGTCCATCAGCGCTTCTCCACCAACACGTTCCCGTCGTGGAAACTTGCCCATCCCTATCGCATGGTCGCCCACAACGGCGAGATCAACACGCTGCGCGGTAACGTCAACTGGATGGCGGCGCGTCAAGCGTCCGTCTCGTCTCCGTTGTTTGGCGACGACATCTCGAAACTCTGGCCGATCTCCTACGAAGGCCAATCAGACACTGCCTGCTTCGACAACGCCCTCGAATTCTTGACCATGGGCGGCTACTCGCTGTCGCACGCAGCGATGATGCTGATTCCCGAAGCCTGGTCCGGCAATCCGTCGATGGACGGCAATCGCCGCGCCTTCTACGAGTATCACGCCTGCCTGATGGAGCCTTGGGACGGCCCCGCCGCGATGGCCTTCACCGACGGCCGCCAGATCGGCGCGACCCTCGATCGCAACGGCTTGCGCCCAGCTCGCTATCTCGTGACCAAAGACGACAAGGTCATCATGTCGTCGGAGTCAGGCGTCCTGCCCGTCGCCGAAGAGAACATTGTCAAAAAGTGGCGTCTCCAGCCCGGCAAGATGCTGCTGATTGAC